>NZ_JAOEDV010000080.1:0-19422 GCF_029837545.1 Stenotrophomonas sp. GD04024
GCGCAGCCCGCAATAATGGTGGCAGATCCTTCCACCGAGCCTGCATGTCCGCCCGACAATCCCGTCTCAGCCGCCTGTGGGCCCACGAGAAGGCCAGTTACGGCCTGCGGGTGTTCATTGCCCTCACGGCAGCGGTGGCCGCGTGCTGGCAGCTGGATGCGCTGACCGCCCTGCCCGGCGTGTTCCTGGGCATCATCGCCAGCGCCATCGCCGAGACCGATGACAACTGGTGGGGCCGGACCAAGGCCGTGCTGCTGTCACTGCTGTGCTTCTGCATCGCCGCGGCGTCGGTGATCTGGCTGTTCCCGTGGCCGTGGGTCTTCATCGGCGCGCTGGCGCTGTCCACCTTCGGCCTGACCCTGCTCGGTGCGCTCGGCGAGCGCTATGCGTCCATTGCCCAGGCCACGGTGACGCTGGCGATCTACACCATGATCGGCCTGGAGCAACATGGTGCCAGCGACCTGCACAGCGCACTGGACGCCGTCAGCCACCTGCTGGCCGGTGCGGTCTGGTACGGCCTGCTGTCGATCCTGTGGACCGCGCTGTTCGCCAACCGGCCGGTGCGCGAGCGCGTGGCACGGCTGTACCAGGAACTGGGCCGCTACCTGCAGTTGAAAGCCGCCCTGTTCGAACCGGTGCGCGAGGCCGACCTGCAACGCCGCCAGCTCGACCTGGCCGAGCAGAACCGGCGCGTAGTCGGCGCGCTGAACGAGGCGAAGACCGCGATCCTGGCGCGCTTCGGCCGTTCCGGCCGGCCCGGCGTGAACTCCGGCCTGTACCTGCGCCTGTACTACATGGCGCAGGATTTCCACGAACGCGCCAGTTCTTCGCACTACCCGTACGGCGCGCTGGTCGATGCCTTCTTCCACAGCGACGTGCTGTACCGCTGCCAGCGCCTGCTCGATCTGCAGGGCCAGGCGTGCGCGCGGCTGGGCGAGGCGATCCGCCTGCGCCGCCCGTTCGTGTATGGCGAGAACAACCAGCAGGCCGGGCGCGACCTGGCCGATGCACTGGCCTACCTGCGTGACCAGCAGCGGCCACAGTGGCAGCGCCTGCTCGGTTCGCTGGACCTGCTGGTGCACAACCTGCGCAGCATCGAGCGCCGCCTGCTCGACGCCGAACGCTCCGAGGCCAGCCTCGACAACGTCGATACCCGCCTGCGTGACAGCAACCCGCACACGCTGCGCGAGATGGGCGTGCGCCTGCGCCAGCAGCTCACGCCCGGCTCGGTGCTGTTCCGCCATGGCCTGCGCATGGCACTGGCACTGATCGCCGGCTTCGCGGCGATCCGCCTGTTCAATGCGCAGAACGGTTCATGGGTGCTGCTGACCATCGTGTTCGTGTGCCGGCCCAACTTCGGCGCCACCCGCCAACGCTTGGCCCAGCGCATCGTCGGCACGCTCGCCGGGCTGGTACTGACCTGGGCACTGCTGCAGCTGTTCCCGCAGTTGCACGTGCAGCTTCTGATCGCATTGTTGTCGGCACTGCTGTTCTTCTTCACCCGCACCGACCGCTACCTGGTGGCGTCGGCAGCCATCACGGTGATGGCACTGACCTGCTTCAACCTGATCGGCGATGGCTTCGTGCTGATCGTGCCGCGCATGGTCGACACCGTGCTGGGCTGTGCGATCGCAGCGGCGGCGGCGTTCCTGATCCTGCCCGACTGGCAGGGCCGCCAGCTGCACCTGGTGCTGGCGCGCGTGCTGGACACCGCCGCACGTTACCTGGACTCGGTGCTGGGCCAGTACCGCAGCGGCATGCGCGACGACCTGGCCTACCGCATCGCCCGCCGCGACATGCACAACGCCGACGCGGCGCTGTCCACCGCGCTGTCGAACATGCTGCGTGAGCCCGGCCACGTGCGCCGCAACCTGGACGCCGGCTTCCATTTCCTGGCCCTGTCCAACACCCTGCTCGGCCACCTGTCGGCCCTGGGCGCACATCGCGACCAGGTGGACAGTTATGCCGGCGATCCGCTGGCATTGGCCGCCGGTGATCGCGTGCGCAAGGCACTGCAGCAGCTGGCGACGGCGCTGACCGCACGGCAGCCGGTCGCGGAGGACGACAGCGATGCGGATCGCGCGGTCGCCGCCGAGCTGGAGCAGATCGACGAGGCGATGCCACCGAAGCTGCAGCTGATCCGCACACAGATGGCGCTGGTGCTGCGCCTGCTGCCGAAGGTACGGGCGGCGGCCAATGAAGCGGTGACCAGCCTGACCTGATCCCTCACCGCTGAATCGGGCATGCCCTCCCCGCATGGCGTGGATCCACCGCGCCGCGTGCAACAACGCGTTGCGCCCTGCGCTGCATCCCGATCACGCCGCCGGATCGATACTGGGGCATCCCCCTGCCCTGGATGTCCCCATGAAGATCGAACTCGGCGGCCGCGCCGCACTGGTCACCGCCTCCACCGCCGGCATCGGCCTGGCGATCGCGCAAGGCCTGGCCGCGGCCGGGGCCACGGTGGTCCTCAACGGCCGCAGTGCCGACAGCATTGAACGCGCACGCCAGCACCTGCTCTCCACGGTACCGGGTGCCCATGTGCTTGGTGTCGCGGCTGACCTCTCGGATGCGGCCGGTGCCGAAACGCTGCTGGCCGGCCTGCCCAAGGTCGACATCCTGGTCAACAACGCCGGCATCTTCGGCCCCGAGGACTTCTTCGAGACCGACGACGCCACCTGGGAACGCTACTGGCAGACCAACGTGATGTCCGGCGTACGCCTGTCGCGTGCACTGCTGCCGGCCATGATCGACGCCGGCTGGGGCCGCGTGCTGTTCATTTCCTCCGAATCGGCGCGCAACATTCCGGCCGACATGATCCACTACGGGGTCAGCAAGACCGCGCAGCTGTCGCTGTCACGCGGCCTGGCCAAACGCGTGGCCGGCAGTGGCGTCACCGTCAATGCCGTGCTTCCAGGGCCGACGCTCTCTGACGGTTTCGCCGCGATGTTTGAAGATGAACGCCAGCGCAGCGGCAAGCCGCTGGAGCAGATCGGCCGCGAGTTCGTGATGGAGCATCGCCCGTCCTCGGTGATCCAGCGTGCCGCAACGGTCGAGGAAGTGGCCAACATGGTGGTGTACCTGGCCTCGCCGCAGGCCTCGGCCACCTCCGGCGCGGCGCTTCGCGTGGATGGCGGCGTGGTCGACGACATCGTCTGAGTCAGCCGGCAGGTGTGCGGACCAACGGTCCGCACCCACAGGTCCGCACCCACCGTCGTCGGGCTTCAGTAGTTCCACGCCATGCGTGGATGCATCCGGCCATGGTCCCGGCGGATAGGCAGGAATGCTAGGCTGCGCCGGTCAAGGAGGCTCCATGTCCGGTCACAACCAGTTCGCCCTGCTGCGCCAGCGCCGTTTCCTGCCGTTCTTCGTGGTCCAGGCGCTCGGTGCGTTCAACGACAACGTCTACCGGCAGGCGATCATCAGCATGTTGCTGTTCATGGCAGTGCCGGAGGAAGAACTGGGGCTGTACGCCACGCTGGCGCCAGCCATCTTCATCCTGCCGTACTTCCTGTTCTCGGCACTGGCAGGGCAGATCGCCGACAAGCTGGAAAAATCGCGGCTGATCGTGATCACCACCACCATGGAGATCGTGATCATGTCGCTGGCCGCCACCGGCTTCCTGACCCAGAGCCTGCCGGTGCTGCTGATCGCGCTGTTCTGCACCGGCATGCAGTCGACCCTGTTCGGCCCGGTGAAGTACTCGGTGCTGCCGTCGGTGCTCAAGCCCGAGGAACTGACCGGTGGCAACGGCCTGGTCGAGATGGGCACGTCGATGTCGATCCTGTCCGGCATGATCGTCGGCGGACTGGTATTCACCGTGGCCGGCAGCCACGGCACGGTGGTGGCGGCGTGCGCGATCATCGGCCTGGCCATCTGCGGCAACATCGCCGCGCGGCTGATTCCCAAGGTCGACGCCGGCGACCCGAACCTGAAGATCAACTGGAACCCGCTGCCGGAATCGCTGGCGGTGCTGCGCATGGCGCGCCAGCAGAAGGCGGTGCGCAACGCGATCCTGGGCGTGTCCTGGTTCTGGTTCGTCGGTACCGTGCTGACCTCGCAGCTGCCGGCCTACGCGGTGACCAATCTCGGCGGCGAGCCGACCCTGTACATCTTCGCCCTCGCCCTGTTCTCGGTCGGCACCGGCGTCGGCTCACTGCTGTGCGAAAAGCTGTCGGCACGCACGGTGGAAATCGGCCTGGTGCCGCTGGGTGCGTTCGGCATGACCGCGTTCCTGCTTGATCTGTACTTCGCCCGCAGCGGCGAGGCCGCCGTGCACGGGCTGACCGTCGGCACCTTCCTGCAGCAGCCCGGCAGCCTCCGCATCGTCATCGACCTGATCGGCATCGGCCTGTTCACCGGCATCTTCGTGGTGCCGCTGTTCGCGCTGATCCAGAGCCGCACGCCGAAGGCGCAGATGTCACGCGTGTTCGCGGCGCTGAACATCCAGAATTCCGGGTTCATCGTCGGCGCGGCCCTGCTGTCGCTGGCCGCGCACAAGCTGCTGCACTGGACCATTCCGCAGCAGTTCCTGGCACTGGCCATTGCCAACGCGCTGGTGGCGATCTACATCTTCACCATCGTCCCCGAATTCCTGATGCGCTTCCTCAGCTGGGTGATGGTGCGCACCCTGTACCGGTTGCGCCCGCACGGCATCGAGGCCAATGTGCCCGACGAAGGCGCCGCGCTGCTGGTCTGCAACCATGTCAGCTACATGGACGCGCTGATCCTGTCGGCGACGATCCCGCGCCCGGTGCGCTTCGTCATGTATTACAAGATCTTCAACATCCCGGTGATGCGCTGGATCTTCCGCACCGCCAAGGCGATCCCGATCGCCGGTGCGCGCGAAGACCCGGCATTGATGCAGCGCGCGTTCGACGAGATCGATGCCGCGCTGGCTGAGGGCGAGCTGGTCTGCATCTTCCCGGAAGGCGCACTGACCAGGGACGGCACGATGGCGCCGTTCAAGTCCGGCGTCGAGAAGATCCTCGAACGGCGGCCGGTGCCGGTGGTGCCGATGGCGCTGCGTGGCATGTGGTCGAGCATGTGGAGCCGCCGCGACAGCCGCCTCGGGCGCATGCGCGTGCCGCGCCGCTTCCGCGCCACCGTCGAGGTGGTGGCGGCTCCGGCCGTGGACGGCCACGGCACCGATGCCCCTGCGCTGGAAGCCCGGGTGCGCGCCCTGCGTGGGGATCACGCCTGACCGGAACGGCCCGCCAGGCGGGCCCGGCGACCTCCCCGCATACGCCACCGTCCAGTGGGGAGCACGTCATGCCGTGCATGTAAACGCATACATGCAACGCCGGTTGCGGTAGATTACGCACCCACAGGGGGGAGGTCCGGCCGATGCATCATGGCCGGCCACCAAGGAATGGAGTCTCGCTTTGAATCAACCACCACCGCTCAGCCGTCCGGTCTACATCCCCAACCATCTGGTCTGGGCGATCCTGACGACGCTGTTCTGCTGCCTGCCGTTGGGCGTGGTGTCGATCGTCTACGCTTCCCAGGTCGATGGCCGCCGCGCGGCCGGCGACCTGCCGGGGGCGTATAGCGCGTCGCGCAAGGCGGGCTGGTGGGCGGTGGCTTCGGCCGTGACCCTGCCGGTCCTGTTGCTGTTGTGGTTCGGGCTGTTCGGCGGCTTGGCCGTACTGGGCGCTCTTTCCGACCAATGATTCACAACCACCACCCATCAAGGAGCTTGAACCCATGAACACCGCTACTCCGCAGGTCCCGAACAACCTGGTCTGGGCCATCCTGACCACCCTGTTCTGCTGTCTGCCGGCCGGCATCGTCTCGATCGTCTACGCCGCACAGGTCAACGGCAAGCTGGCTGCGGGCGACATCGCCGGCGCCCAGGATTCGGCCGCCAAGGCCAAGAAGTGGGCCATCTGGTCGGCCATTGCCTGGGTCGTGGTGGTCGTGCTGTACGTGCTGTTCTTCGTTGTGCTCGGCGGCATGGGCGCGATGAGCAACAGCGGCTACTGATACGCCTGGACGGATCCGGCGCCTGCGCCGGATCCGTTGTTGCATGTCCGCGCTACCCGCCCGTTCCCGACTCGCCCGCTGGGCGCCGCTGCTGGTCTCCGCCGGCCTGGCCGTGGGTGCCACGGTGGTGCTGCGCAACGTCAATCCGTATGTCGCCGGCAATCCCTTGCCGAGCTGCCCGCTGTACGCGCTGACCGGCCTGTACTGCCCGGGCTGTGGCAGCACGCGCTGCCTGTATTCGCTGGTCCATTTCGACCTTCCGGGCGCGATGGCGATGAACCCGCTGCTGGTCATCAGCCTGCCGTTCCTGCTGCTGATGCTGCTGAACATCGCCGGCATCCGCCCGCGCGTGCTCGACCCGCTGATGCGGGTGCTGGCCAATCCCGTGTTCTGGCTCTGGGTGCTGCCCGGGTATGCGCTGCTGCGCAACCTGCCGTGGCCGCCGTTCACCGCGCTGGCACCGATCTAGGTTTCCAGCCAACGGCGCAGCCCCTCGTGGTGGGCGGCGTTTGTCGATCATGGGGTTGGCCGGATGGGTGGGCTGCGCAGGGGTCGCTGCAAGTACGTCCATGTAAGCTCGGTCGCCGCATCCATGCGGCTCACGCCCCTGCGCAGCCCACCCACCCGGCCACGGACAGTTTCCGTGCGCGTCCACCACGGAAAAGAAAAAGAAGATCAAAAGCGCAAGCGGATCGCTTCGCTGCGCTCGCTCGGAGCCGAGCATGGCTCGGCTCTACAGAACGTCAGTGCGCGGAAAACTGTCGAAGGCGGGGTGGGTCGGATGGCGGGGGTGTGAGCCGCATGGATGCGGCGACCAAGCCTCCATGGATGGATTCACGGCGTCCCCCGCCATCCGACCCACCCCGCCAACCCGCAGCAATCCTGCTGTTGCCGTTGCTGTTGCCTCTGCAGGTGCAGGGCTGCAAGCCCTGCAATACAACTACGTCACCCAGCCTGCAATCACCAGCAGGGCCAGGATCGCCAGCCACAGCAGCAGCATCCGCCACACCAGGCTCATCGCATCACGCAGGTCCGGCAGCCGTTGCCACACCGGCAGCAGTCCCGCCTCGGTGTAGTCGTGCGCATCCTCGCGCAGCTCGGCATTGACGCTGGCACGCGCCACCGCTCCCAGGAAACCGATGTTCCCGGCCAGGCGCTCGCCATGGGCCTGGCGCCAGGCCTTCCACGCCGTATCGAAGTTGCCCACCAGCGCCATCGAGAACGCCATCAGCTGCGCCACCGGCCACTCGATCCAGCCCAGCAGGCGCTGCGCCAGCGCCAGCGGTTCCACCGGCACGCGGGCGCGCATCGGGCTTTCGGCCATCAGCGCCAGCAGCCGGTAGCCCAGCGCACCGGCCGGGCCCAGCAGCAGGAACCAGAACAACACCGCGAACCAGCGCCGCAGCGCATTGAGCACCGTTGCTTCGACCAGCGACGGCACGTCCTCGCGCAGGCTGCCACCGGCCGCCTGCAGGTTGCGCACCGCCGCCTGCCGCGTCGCGGCATCGTCGGCGTCGATGATCGCTTCGATATCGCGGTCCAGGTCGCGCGGTCCCCAGCACCATGCCAGCACTACCACGCCCAGCAGCAGCGACGGCAGGCCGAACAGCACCCCGCGCAGCAGCCAGGCCAGCAGGGCCATCAGCAGCAGCGGCGGCAGCAGGGCCAGGGCCACGCCTGCGGGGCCCTGCCAGGCCTTGCCACCCCGGGCATCCAGCCAACCCAGCCAGCGCCGGAAGCCGTCGAAACGGCGCAGCGAGGCAGCAGCGGCCGGGGCGACATGGCCCAGGGCCAGCGCCACCAGCACGGCAGCCAGAGTGGTGAACATGGCGGGTCTCCCTACGAAACAGAACGCTCGCGCCGCTACCTTACCTGTCGCAGCGGCGCCCTCAGCGGTGAACCGGACTCTAACCCGGGCCGTGTTCAGGTGGCGGCAATACAGCCGTCGCGCACGACCCGGTTCAGCCCTTCTGCTGGCGGTACCAGTGCTCGATCAGGCCACGCGAAATCGAGATCGGCGGCGACACGCGGATGCCTTGGCCATCGTCCTCGACATCGCGTGCCAGCGCCGCGCCCACCTCGTCGGCACTGAACCAGCGCGCATCTTCCAGCTCACCGTCCACGCTCGGCAGATCATCCTGCGCCTGTGCACGGAAACCGATCATCAGCGCCCCCGGGAACGGCCAGGGCTGCGAGCCGAGGTACTGGCAGGCGGTCACCCGCACCTTGCTCTCCTCGTGCACCTCGCGCACCACGGTCTGCTCGAAGGTCTCGCCGGGCTCGACGAAGCCGGCCAGCACCGAGTAGCGGCGCGGCGCCCAGTTCGACTGCCGGCCCAGCAGCAGCCGGCCCTGGTTCTCCACCGCCACGATCACCGCCGGATCCACCCGCGGGTAATGCTCGGTGGAGCACTGCGCGCAGCGACCGACGAAGCCGCCACGGGCGAACGCCACGGCACCGCCGCACACGCCACAGAAGCGGGTACGCGAGTGCCAGTAGGACATGCCGCGGGCATAGCTGAAGGCGGTCGCATCGGCCATCGACCATAGCAGCGCGGCCTGGCGCAGGTCGAGGCGGCGTGGTGCGGTAATGGTCACGCTGCCGGCTTCAACTGAAAACCACGCCTGGTCGCCACGCAGGCCGAGGAAGATCGCGGCACCGGGGCCCCCGCCGATGTCGGCGCCGGTCAGCGCCAGTGGCTGATCGTCATCGCCGGTGAAGGCGCTGCCGTCCTGATCAAGCACGAGGATGCGCGCGCCCGGCCACAGGCGCGCCAGTGCATCGGCATCGTCGCGCAGGGCATCGGCGCGCTCCAGCGGTTCGCCCACGAAGGCGAAACCGGAAAGCGGCGAAGAAGTATTGGGCATCCGGCAAGCGTGCCGCCAATCGATGCAGGTGGCAAGCCGCAGGCTTTGCGGAAACCAGCGGTGGGTGTGGAGCCTGCTCCACACACCTTGTCGCGCAGGGGACGGGCCCCGCGCATCCACGCATGGCGTGGATCTACTACATGCTGAAACTGCTGCCGCAGCCGCAGGTGGTCTTCGCGTTCGGATTGCGGATCACGAACTGGGCACCGGTCAGGCTTTCGGTGTAGTCCACCTCGGCACCCATCAGGTACTGCAGGCTCAGCGGGTCGACCAGCAGGGTCACCCCGCTGGTCTGTACCGCCAGATCGTCCTCGGCACGGTTCTCGTCGAACTCGAAGCCATACTGGAAGCCCGAACAGCCGCCACCTTCGATGTACACGCGCAGGGCCAGGTCGGGGTTGCCCTCTTCCTGGATCAGGGATCTGACCTTGGCGGCCGCCGACTCGGTGAAGTTCAGCGGTCGCTCCAGCGACTGGTAATCGGGCGCGGCGGCCGGGGTGGCGCCGGGCAGGGAGACTAGCGTGCTCATGCCGTCAGCATGGGGGTGCCGAGGAGGGCTTTCAAGCCATCGCCTCGGCCAGCTTGCGGCGCGCGGCGGTGTCGCCCTTGCCGCCATTGGCGTCATCGGCCTCCGGGGCCGGCAGGGCCGCCATCGGGGCGCTGGCATGGATCAGGCGGCCGTTCAGCTGGGCGCCCGCATTCATCTCCACCACCTGGTAATGGACATTGCCGTTGACCCGCGCGCTCGGGGTCAGTTCGACCTTCTCGGTGGCGTGCACGTCACCGTCCAGGCGGCCGCTGATGACCACCACCTGGGCACGGATCTCACCCTCGATCACGCCATGCTCGGCGACCGTCAAGGT
This sequence comes from Stenotrophomonas sp. GD04024, assembly GCF_029837545.1. Taxonomy (NCBI): domain Bacteria; kingdom Pseudomonadati; phylum Pseudomonadota; class Gammaproteobacteria; order Lysobacterales; family Lysobacteraceae; genus Stenotrophomonas; species Stenotrophomonas sp. GD04024. The sequence goes on from NZ_JAOEDV010000080.1 coordinate 9,716, forward strand.
GGCACCACTGGCGCCTTCGGCGGCAATCACCTTGCCGTGGATGCGGCCTTCCACGTACAGGCCACCACTGAATTCCACATCACCGCGGATCACCACCTGGTTGCCGATCAGGGCATCCACCACCAGCTGGCCATCACGGTTGGATTTGCTGTTTCCGAACATCTGCCTACTCCCCTTTGCTGGCCGGCGCGCCGGCCTGTTTCCAGTCGAATACCTGGGTGGTACCCCCCGTACCACTCCCCAATGTCACCCGCACGCGTTGCGGGGTGAAGTCAGCCGGCAGCATCACGCTGCCGGTGATCTGCTGGAAGTACCGGAACGAGTAATCCTGTCCCGGTACCTTGCTGCGCTGGTGCAGATCATCCCAGCTGATCGTGGCCAGCTTGCCGTTCTTCACGCCTTCCACGGTGAAACGCATCTGCCCCTGGCTGATGGCACCGCGGTTGAGGTTCTGGGTCAGCACGGCGGTGTACTGCCAGGTGCCGGCCGCTTCCGGGCTGAACTCGATCGAATGGGTGTTCAGGCCCTTGCGCTGGCTGGTTGAACCGACCAGGCGCTCATAGAAGGCGACGTCGGCGCGCAGGCCGGCGATCTCCTCATCGCGCTCGGCCAGCGAGGACTGTACCTCGGTGTTGGCGGCGCGGCTGATGCGGTCGGAGGCTTCCAGCGTGGCCTGCTTCTGGCGCAGCTCGGTCAGCTGCGCCTGCAGCGTCTCGGCGTGCTTCTCGGCGGCCTGCAGGCGTTGGCCCTGCGCATCGCGCGGGGTCGCCATCCAGCAGCCGCCAAGCACCGCCAGCACCAGGCTGAGCAGCCAGATGCCGCCGATCACCAGAAGGCGGCGACGATCGACCGGCGATTGCGGCGCGCCGGGCAGGCGCACCTGCACGCGCATGGGAGGGCGGTTGTTCATGGGTGGTTTCCGGGGCATCGCAAGAGCGACACCGGTACGGCCCCTGTGGCAAACGACGGGCTAGTGTATGACAGGACGGGTGGGTTTCCTGCGCAGTGGCCGGCCACGGTCTGTGGCGTTCAGGCACGCCATCGCCGATAGTGAGGCCCCTCGCACAGTTCCGTCGCCGGAGCATCGCCATGACCGAAGCCCACCTGTTCGTGATCGGCATCCTGCTGGCCTGGCTGGCCGGCATCCGCGTCTACCTCACCGTGTTCGGCGTCGGCCTGGCCGGCCTGCTCGGCTGGGTCGACCTGCCACCGGCCCTGCAGGCCACCGAATCGTGGTGGGTGCTGGGTACCTCGGCGGCGCTGGCAGTGACCGAGTTCTTCGCCGACAAGATCCCCGGCGTGGACTCGGTGTGGGATCTGGTGCAGACCCTGGCACGCGTGCCCGCCGGTGCCTTCCTTGCCGCCGCCACGTTGTCGCCGGACGGCCAACTGGGGACCGGCGCACTCGCCGCCGGTGCCGGTGTCGCGCTGGCCAGCCATGGTTTGAAGGCCGGCACCCGCGCCCTGCTCAATACCTCACCGGAACCGGCCAGCAACTGGGTGGCGTCGGCCGCCGAGGACACCGTGGTGATCGGCGGCCTGGCGCTGGCCCTGGCGCACCCCTGGATCGCGCTGGTGGTGGTGCTGGCCTGCAGCCTCGCTGGCGCGCTGCTGGTCTGGCTGGTCTGGCGCACCTTGTGGAAAGGCGTGCGTTGGCTGGCGCGCGGCGCAGCGACGGACAGCCCGCGGCAACCCGGCACCGGTTGATCGCCGGGCTTGCCGCATAATGAAGGCGAACACCAGGAGCACCGATGGCCGCAATCGAATCCCCCGCGGGCGCCCGCCCGGGACGCGCTGAAACCCCTCCGGCCGATCATTGGCAACGCTGGGCCGTCGAGGCGGTCACCCACGCTCCCGCCGCACCGGCAGCGGTCACGGCACAGGGCGGCACGGCCGATGCACCGTCGATCAACAGCGCGCCGCCACCGCTTCCCGGCCCTTCAGCGCTGGCAGAAGCCGGCAACAACGACCAGGCGCCGCCCGCATCCGATTCGCCCTATCGCGTGCTGATCGTCGAGGACGATCGCGCCCAGGCACTGTTCGCGCAGAGCGTGCTGCACGGTGCCGGCATGCAGGCGATCGTGCACAGCGATGCCGACGGTGCGCTGCAGGCGATCAAGGACCACCGCCCGGACCTGATCCTGATGGACCTGCACCTGCCCGGGCTGGACGGCATGCGCCTGACCGCGCTGATCCGCCAGCAACCCGGCCTGCAGCTGCTGCCGATCGTATTCCTCAGCGGCGACCCGGACCCGGAGCGCCAGTTCGAAGTGCTCGACAGTGGCGCCGATGACTACCTGAGCAAGCCGATCCGCCCGCGCCACCTGATCGCCGCCGTGGCCAACCGCATCCGGCGCGCGCGTGCGCAGGCCGCGACCCTGCCAGGAGCCTCCGGTGCGCCGGCCACCAGCAATCCGGAAACCGGCCTGCCGACACGGCACCACGTATTGCAGCAGCTCAACGCCGCGCTAGCCCACCGCGACCCGGGTGGCGTGTTGTTCGTCGAAGTCTCCAGCGCGCTGGGCCTGCGCGAGCGCTATGGGTATGCCGCCTTCGAACGCCTGATGGTGCAGGCCGGCCAGCGCCTGGCCGAGGCGGGCCACCCGCACCTGCTGGCACGCCTGAACGACAACAGCTTCCTGCTGCTGGCGCGCACCGCCGATGAGGACAGCCTGGAAGGCATCGCCGCGGCCCTGCGTGAACAGCTGTCGGCGCGCGCGTTCGTGATCCGCGACGACGAATCCGTGCATCTGCGCGGCGTGGTCGGCTATGCCCCGCTGTCTTCCGGATTCGACGATGCCAACAGTGCCCTGGAAGCCGTCGAACGCACCACCCTGCAGGCGCGCCTGCTGAGCGCCGGCGTGGCCGGCCACGTGCACCGCGAGGCGACCAGCGAACAGGAGCATCTGGCGTTGCTGGAAGGCCAGCTGGAGCTGGCCTATCAGCCGATCGTCGCCGTCGCCGGCGGCAACACCGCGCAGTACCAGCTGCTGCTGCGACTGCGCCAGGCCGATGGCACGGTGCTGGCGGCCGGCCAGGTGATTCCTGCCGCGGAAGCCGCCGGGCGCATCGCCGACCTCGACCAGCAGGTGATGGACCATGCGCTGGGCCTGCTGGACCTGTACCGGCACGCGACCCAGCCGCTGAACCTGTTCGTCTCGCAGTCGCTGCGTACCCTGCAGCGCGATGCCTTCGCCGACTGGCTGCTGGAGTCGCTGCACCAGCGCGACCTGCCCGGCAGCGCGCTGGTCATCGATGTGCGCCTGCCCGACGCACTGATCCACACCGTGCCGCTGCTGCAGTTCTGCCAGCGCATGGCCGGTGCCGGCGTGCGCTTCTGCCTCAGCCAGTTCGAACCGGGTGGAGAAGCCGATGCGTTGCTGACCCACCTCCCGCTGTCGTTCGTGCGCATGGCAGCACGCTTCTCCAGCAGCCACGCCAACCCTGCCACCCGCGAGGAACTGCGCAGGGCGATCGAGCAGGCCCATGCAGCCGGGCTGCAGATCATCGGCCAGCAGATCGAAGATCCGCAGGCGGCGGCCGCGATGTGGGTGGGCGGCGTCGACTACATCCAGGGCAACATGGTGCAGTCGGCCGGCAGCGACCTGAACTTCGACTTCCACAACGCGGTGCTCTGACGTGCCGCTGTGGGGCGTGCTGCTGGTTGCCCTCGCCGTGGCCGCCATCGCGCTGCTGCTGTTGGGCCTGCGCCTGCGCGCGCGCAACCTTGCGTTGGCCCAGCTGCAGCGCGAACGCAGCGTACTGGCCGCCGAACGCGACCAGCTGCGCCGCACCACCGAACGCCAGGGGCAGCTGGAGCAGCAGCTGCTGCAGGCCAAGCAGGCCGCCGAGGCCGCGGTGCTGGCCAAGGGCGAGTTCCTGGCCACGATGAGCCATGAGATCCGCACCCCGCTCAACGGCATCCTGCCGATGCTGGAGCTGATCGCGCGCGGCCCGCTGGGCGAGGACCAGCGACAGATGCTGGCCACCGCCTCGGCCAGTTCGCAGCAGCTGCTGCGCATCGTCGACGACATCCTCGACTATTCACGGCTGGAAGCACAGGCGCTGGAACTGGAGATCACCAGCTTCAACCTGCGTGACCTGCTCGATGGCGTGGTGCAGCTGATGCAGCGCGCCGCCGACGCCAAGGGCCTGTCGCTGGCGTTGCAGCTGGACCCAGCGGTGCGCCTGCCGGTACGCGGCGACCCGGTACGCCTGCGCCAGGTGTTGAGCAACCTGCTGGCCAACGCGATCAAGTTCACGGCACGCGGCCAGGTGCTGCTGCAGGTACAGCGGTTGGGCGAAGGCGCAGCGCAGCACCAGCTGCGCTTCGAGATCATCGACACCGGCATCGGCATCGACGAGGTGCTGCAGGCGCGGTTGTTCCAGTCCTTCAGCCAGGCCGACGCCTCCACCACCCGCATCTACGGGGGTACCGGCCTGGGCCTGGCCATCTGCAAGCGCATCATCGACCTGATGCAGGGCCGCATCGGCGTGCAGTCCACGCCCGGCCAGGGCGCCACGTTCTGGTTCGAGATTCCGCTGCTGAAAGTGCCCGGCGACCTGCCGGCCATGGCACGTCCGCCCGCTGCACTGCTGCTGTGCAGCGCCGATGCGATCCTGCAGGCGCGCGTCGAACGCATCGCTGCCCACCATGGGCTGCAGGTGCAGGTGCTGGCACAGCCTGGCGCGGTGGTCGAGCGCCTGCGCGCGCCGCCACGCCCCGGGCAGCCGGCGCCGGCCTGGCTGCTGGTCGACGCGCATGCACGCCGCGCAGGTGAAGCCACGCTGCAGCAGGCCCTGGCCGAACGGGGTGAGGAAGACATGCTGCAGGTGCTATGGCTGCAGGACGACGCCGTTGCGGCGCGCCCGCGGCAGCAGCGGCTGCCCGCACGTTTCGATGATGCCGCCCTGCATGCGCTGCTGGCGGTGCCGGTCGCGCACGCGCGGCCCGCCGCATTGCTGGCCAATGCTGAAGACGGACTGCCCGCGCCGACGTTGCCGCCGTTGCATCTACGCGTGCTGCTGGTGGAAGACAACACGGTCAACCGGATGGTGGCCGAGCAGCTGCTGCGCGTATTCCAGTGCGAGGTGCGCAATGCCGCCGATGGCGAGCAGGCATTGCTCGCCCTGCGCGAAGGCGGCGTGGACGTGGTGCTGATGGACTGCCAGATGCCGGTGCTGGATGGCTACGCCGCCACCCGTCATTGGCGCGCCGAGGAAACGGCATCCGGGCGGCTGCGGCTGCCGATCATCGCGATGACCGCCAATGCGATGGCCGGTGACCGCGAACGCTGCCTGCAGGCCGGCATGGACGACTACCTGTCCAAACCGATCGCACGCGCCACGCTGCATGCGCTGCTGAAGCGCTGGGGACAGCGATCGGGCAATGCGGCAGCGTCGAACCCGCTCGGCGGCGATGCGCCCGCCACCGGCCCGGTCCTGACTGCCGAGCATGGCGCGGCCCTGCCGGGTACGAAGAGCCAGGCGGCGCCGCAACCGGTGCTGGATCGCGATGTACTGGACGAACTGCAGGCGGTGATCGGCGAGAGCGCCATCCAGATCGTCTCGGTGTTCCTGGACGATGCTCCGGCAATGGTGCAGCAACTGCAGCAGGCCGCGCAGAATGGCGACGCGCCGCGCATGCAGGCGATCGCACACAGCCTCAAGTCATCGAGTGCGAACGTCGGCGCGTTGTCGCTGTCTGCGGTGGCGCAGCGGATCGAGCATGAAGCCCGCAGTGACAGCCTGCAGCGCCCTGCCGTGGCAGTGGCGCTGCTGGTGGCCGAATTCGCCCGCGCGCGCGTCGCGCTGACGGGTTACCTGGCACAGCATCGATAGCGTCGAGCAAGCTCGACGCTACGTCACTCTTCCAGCTTGCTCAGCAGGTACTTCGGCTCGCCGATGCGCTCGATCAGGTCCAGCTGGGTTTCCAGCCAGTCGATGTGCTCTTCTTCCGAGTCGAGGATCTTCACGAACAGCTGGCGGCTGACGTAGTCACCGACCGAATCGGAATAGGCCACGGCCTCGCGCAGGGTGACCACGCCGTCGCGTTCCAGCGACAGGTCGCACTGCAGGATCTCGGTCGGGTTCTCGCCGATGCGCAGCTTGCCCAGCGCCTGGAAGTTCGGCAGGCCTTCGAGGAACAGGATGCGGTCGGCGAGCATGTCGGCATGCTTCATCTCGTCGATCGATTCCTTGTACTCGTGTTCGGCCAGTTCCTTGATGCCCCAGTTCTTCAGCATCTTGGCGTGCAGGAAGTACTGGTTGATCGCGGTCAGCTCGTTGTAGAGGACCTTGTTGAGGAATTCGATGACCTTGGTGTCGCCCTTCATGGGGATGCTCCTGCACGCTGAAAACGCAGGCACTTTAGCGCCTTGCGCAGCCTCGTGAAGGAACGCGAATCGTGCGCATTGGCCTGTGCGGCCAGTAGTGAAGGATGCGAAAGCGCGGCGTCAACGCGCCGCGAAAGAAACGGTCAGGCGACCTGGGCCAGGCCCAATACCGGCAGCGGCAGATCGTGGGTGGCACGCGCCTTGGCCAGCAGCTCGCCGGCCATGTCCAGGCAGGAACCGCAGGTGGCACCACAGCCGGTACGCATGGTCAGTTCGGCCACCGTGCTGACGCCATTGCCGGCGGCTTCGCGGATCTGGTGGTCGGTGACTCCGTTGCAGATGCAGACGTACACAGGCGGGAACCGGGCTGACAGGCCAGAAGCGGCCTGTTGGCTATTCCAATGGAAACGAGAATGGTTGTCAATCAGAGACCTGAACCATTCTCGATACCGTTCAGCCCGTCAGCTGGCCGGGCCGTCGCCCTGCGCCTTCTTCGGCCAGTAGCCGCGGGTCCGCGGGCGCTTGCGGGGTCGCTCGTGCCCGGCCGTATGGCCTGGCATCCAGGCCTCGGCGGCGCTCTTGGGCATGGCGGTGACGCCCTGCCCGGCCACGCCGCGCGCCAACGGCGCCAGGTGTCGCAGGGCACGCGCATAGACGCCGCGCTTGAACATCACCACATGCTCCACCGGGTACCAGAAGTCCACCCAGCGCCAATGGTCGAACTCGGGCGAGTCGGTGTGGTCCAGCTTCACATGGGATTCGTCGCCGGTCAGGCGCAGCAGGAACCAGACCTGCTTCTGGCCGATGCAGACCTGCCGCTCGTTGCGGCGGATGGCCCGCGCCGGCAGCTTGTAGCGCAGCCAGCCGGGTGTCGCCCCGAGCACTTCCACATGCTCAGGCAGCAGGCCGGTCTCTTCCTGCAGTTCACGATACATGGCCTCGACAGGCGTCTCGTCGGTATTCATGCCACCCTGCGGGAACTGCCAGCCGTCCCGGCGCACGCGTCGTGCCCAGAACACCTGACCATCCTGCCGCATCAGCACGATGCCGACGTTCGGTCGGTAGCCGTCCGGATCGATCACGATGCGGACTCCTAAAAAATCTACTGGTCGGGACTATCCCATGCCCTCTGCCGCCCCACAAGCACGATACAAAAGTGTTGACAGGGGCGATACACATCCGCAGAATAGCGGGCTCACCAAGGCTATGTAGCTCAGCCGGTTAGAGCACAGCACTCATAATGCTGGGGTCGGTGGTTCGAGTCCACCCATAGCCACCACACTGAAAATCAAGTTGTTTTCCAGTGTGAAAAGTGAGAAAATAGTTGCACGTTTTGCCCCGTCGCCAAGCGGTAAGGCACCTGACTCTGACTCAGGCATTCGGTGGTTCGAATCCATCCGGGGCAGCCAAATTAAAAGCAAAAGGCCAGATCGAAAGATCTGGCCTTTTGCTTTTAATTTGGTCACGCATCCCACCTTATCCCCGCGCCCGTCGGCGCGCCCCCTTGAACATCAAGGGGGCTCTCCCCCAGACAGAAACCGGGGTCAGGTATGCAGACCACGGGTAGTGCCGGCCGCTGGCCGGCAACCTCGAAATGCATGACCCCAGAACGACAAAAGCCCGGCCGAAGCCGGGCTTTTGCTTTTCCAACCAGCGGGCTCCCGAAGGAGCCCAACCAGGCGCAGTGAATCAGCGCTTGGAGAACTGGGTGGCGCGGCGGGCCTTGTGCAGACCGACCTTCTTACGCTCGACTTCACGGGCGTCACGGGTCATGAAGCCGGCCTTGCGCAGCTCGGACTTCAGGGTTTCGTCGTACTCGACCAGAGCACGGGCGATGCCCAGACGGATCGCACCGGCCTGGCCGGTGGTGCCGCCGCCAGCAGCGGTGACCAGGATGTCGAAGCTTTCGGTGTTCTTGGTCAGCTCGAGCGGCTGGCGCACGATCATGCGCGCGGTCTCACGACCGAAGAACTCGTCCAGCGGACGGCCATTGACGGTGATGTTGCCCGAACCCTTGCGCAGGAACACGCGAGCGGTGGAGGACTTGCGGCGGCCAGTGCCGTAGTTTTGAGTGATAGCCATGATTAGATATCCAGAACCTGCGGCTGCTGTGCGGCGTGCGGATGCTCAGTGCCGGCGTAGACCTTGAGCTTGCGGTACATCTGGCGACCCAGCGGGCCCTTCGGCAGCATGCCCTTCACGGCGATCTCGATCACGCGCTCCGGGTGGCGCTCCAGCGCCTGGGCCAGGGATTCGGTCTTCAGGTTGCCGATGTAACCGGTGAAACGGTGATACATCTTGTCCTGCAGCTTCTTGCCGGTGACGGCAATCTTTTCTGCATTGATGACGACCAGGTAGTCGCCGGTATCAACGTGCGGGGTGTAGACCGGCTTGTGCTTGCCACGCAGACGGCGGGCCAGCTCGGTGGCGAGACGGCCCAGGGTCTTGCCCTCGGCGTCGACGAGGTACCAGTCGCGCTGGACGGTCTCGTTCTTGGCAGTGAAAGTGCTCATGAAGAACTCTAGGTTAGGTCGGGCTCATTGCGGCGAAAGGCTCGCCGGAACTCTGCCACGCGTTGTGAAAAGGTGAAGCGTAAGAGGCGGGATTGTACGCACCCTGGCCGCCGGGCGCAAGTCGCCCCTGCCCCCGGGTTGGCAGGGCGACAGGGCCGGGCGAGAATCGGGCCCTCCCCGCCCCACCCGTACCGCCATGACCGCACTCCGCCAGACCACCCCGCTGGACCACCTGCTGACCGAGGCGCAGCGCGCCCTGGACACGGTGTTCGGCAACCCGCCGGCGGCCCGCCCCTACCCGGCCGCGGATACCGACGAGCCGGGCATGGACAGCACCGAGCGCCGCCACGCGGCGGGCCTGATGCGGATCAACCACGTCGGCGAGGTCTGCGCGCAGGGCCTGTATTTCGGCCAGGCGGCGGTGGCCCGCGACCCGGCCACGCGTGAACACCTGCTGGAAGCCGCCCAGGAAGAGACCGACCACCTGGCCTGGTGCGCCACCCGGCTGGGCGAGCTGGACAGCCGTCCCAGCCTGTTCAACCCGCTGTGGTACGCCGGCAGCTACACCATCGGCACCCTGGCCGGGCTGCGTGGCGACGGCTGGAACCTGGGCTTCGTGGTCGAAACCGAGCGCCAGGTGGAGGCCCATCTGGACGAGCACCTGGTCGACCTGCCGGCCGGTGACCTGCGCAGCCGCGCCGTCATCCAGGTGATGAAGGACGACGAGGCCCGCCATGCGGAACACGCCGAACAGGCCGGTGCCCGCCGCCTGCCGTTCCCGATTCCCGGGGCAATGGCGCTGGCCTCCAGGGTGATGAAGACCATCGCGTACCGGCTGTAAGCCCCAGATAGTGCCGGC
>NZ_JAOEDV010000081.1:0-18757 GCF_029837545.1 Stenotrophomonas sp. GD04024
ATGTGCCGACCAAGGTCGGCACCCACCAGAGGCGGACGGTTTTGCCTACGCCACGCGGCCGCGGCGGGCGCGTTCCAGGTGCACCAGCAGCAGCGAGATCGCCGCTGGGGTCATGCCCGGGATGCGCTGCGCCTGGCCGATGGTCTGCGGCCGCACGCGCTCCAGCTTCTGCAGTGCTTCAGCCGACAGCCCACGCACCGTGGCGTAATCGAAGGCTTCGGCAATCGGCGTGGCTTCATGCCGCTGCTGGCGCTCGATCTCCTCGCGCTGGCGGTCCAGGTAGCCGGCGTACTTCACGCCGATCTCCACCTGCTCGGCCACCTTGCCGTCGGCCACGGCCGGGCCCAGCGACGGCACCTGCATCAGTTGCGCGTAGTCCAGCTCGGGGCGCTTGATCAGGTCCAGCACGTTGGTTTCGCGGCTGACCGCCACGCCCAGCGTGTCCTGCACTTCACGGCCCAGCGCATTGGCCGGGGTCGCCCACAGCGCGCCCAGTCGCGCGCGCTCGGCGGCAACCGCGGCCTGCTTGGTTTCGAACGCGCTCCAGCGGTGGTCATCGACCAGGCCCATTTCGCGGCCGGCCGGGGTCAGGCGCTGGTCGGCATTGTCCTCGCGCAGCTGCAGGCGGTATTCGGCGCGGCTGGTGAACATGCGGTACGGCTCGTTGGTGCCGTGGGTGATCAGGTCATCCACCAGCACGCCCAGGTAGGCCTCGTCGCGGCGCGGGCACCAGCCGTCCAGCCCGCGCACCTGGCGTGCGGCGTTGAGGCCGGCCAGCAGGCCCTGTGCAGCGGCTTCTTCATAGCCGGTGGTGCCGTTGATCTGGCCGGCGAAGAACAGCCCGTTCACCAGCTTGGTTTCCAGCGAGGCCTTCAGGCCGCGCGGATCGAAGAAGTCGTACTCGATCGCGTAGCCGGGGCGGGTGATGTGCGCGTTGCTGAAGCCGCGGATGCTGCGCACCATCTCCAGCTGCACGTCGAACGGCAGCGAGGTGGAGATACCGTTGGGGTAGATCTCGACGATGCCCAGGCCTTCGGGTTCGACGAAGATCTGGTGGCTGGCCTTCTCGGCAAAGCGCACCACCTTGTCCTCGATGGAGGGGCAGTAGCGCGGGCCGATGCCTTCGATCTGGCCGCTGTACAGCGGCGAGCGGTGCAGCGCGTCGCGGATGATCTGGTGGGTCTGTTCGGTGGTGTGGGTGATCCAGCAGCTGACCTGCTGCGGATGCTCGTCCACCGAGCCGAGGAAGGACATCACCGGGCGCGGCGTGTCGCCGGGCTGCTCGTCCATCACGCTGTAGTCCAGCGAGCGGCCGTCGATGCGCGGCGGCGTGCCGGTCTTCAGGCGGTCCACCTGGAACGGGCGCTCGCGCAGGCGCGCCGCCAGCGTGGTCGCCGGCGGGTCGCCCATGCGGCCGGCGGCGTACTGGGTCGGGCCGACATGGATCTTGCCGGCCAGGAAGGTGCCGGCGGTCAGCACCACGGCCTCGGCGTCGAAGCGCAGCCCGGTCTGGGTGATGACCCCGCGCACGGCGTCGCCTTCGATGACCAGGTCATCGACGGCGGCCTGGAACACGGTCAGGTTGGCCTGGCCTTCGACGATGGCGCGGATCGCCATGCGGTACAGGTTGCGGTCGGCCTGGCAGCGGGTGGCGCGCACGGCCGGGCCCTTGGAGGCGTTGAGCGTGCGCCACTGGATGCCGGCCCGGTCGGCGGCATGCGCCATCGCGCCGCCCAAGGCGTCAATCTCCTTGACCAGGTGGCCCTTGCCGATGCCGCCGATGGCCGGGTTGCAGCTCATCGCCCCCACCGTTTCGATGTTGTGGGTCAGCAGCAGGGTGCGCACGCCGGTACGGGCTGCGGCCAGCGCGGCTTCGGTGCCGGCGTGGCCACCGCCGATGACGATGACGTCGTAACGATGGAAGGACGGGTTCATGGGGGGCTGTTCAGCTGGGGGCGGGCGCGGCCGGGGCGGCGCCGGGGTGGCGATTTTAGCGCCATTCGGGGCCGCGGCGCCGGCGCCGGCCGGCCGGCGTCGAAATCAGCCCTAAAGTTGGCAGGATTTTTGCAGATAACCCAATAGCACCCACCGTGGCTGGCGCCGCAGGCGCCGGTGACCGGAATTGGAACAGGGGCCGGTACAGGCGCACGGTGGGGAAGCAGGGGGCCGGCAGTCGGGGGACTGTCCGGCCCTGTTTTTTTGCGGCTGCCGGGAAAGCTCCATCCACGCATGGCGTGGATCTACGGATGCCTCCCCTCCACAAAACAGACGGCCCCGCATTGCGGGGCCGTCTGCCTTCAGAGGTGCCGACATCCGACAGGGCCGGAACAGGGGGGATCCAGATGTTCCTGTCGGATATCGACGTAGAGCTTTTTGCGGCGGCCCGTGTCGTTTTTGTCACATTGTGACGCGGGCCGTCACTGCCCGCGTAGAGTGCGGCTTGGACCGTGTGAAATGCAAGATGGTTCAGCGCTCAAGTGTGCGCTGCGTCGCACGATCCATGTTGCGCCAAGGGGAGCCGTTCATCCTCGGCGCGCTCGGCGCTGGGGCTGGCCGGGCCTGCGGCGCGGGCGCGGACGGCTGCACGCTGGACTGCGGCGGGCGACGCATCGAGTCCATGTTCCGCCACGGCGAGCCACCGTTGTACGACGGACGCGATGGCGGCGGCGGGCGGTTCTCGCCACCGTTGCCAGGCGGGCGCGACGGCGGCCGATGGTTGTGCGGCGGCCGGTAGATCGGGCGCGAGTAGTACGGATTGCCATAGCCGCCGTAATAGCCGCCGTAGCCGCCGTAGTACGGGTAACCATAGTTGTAGGGATAGCCGGCCGGGTAGCGGTACTCCACCGACGGCGCACCGTGGTAGTAACCGCCGCCCCGGCCACCGCCGACATAGTCGTAGGTGGCGCAGCCGGTCAGGGCCAGCATCAGGCCACCGGCAAGCATCAAGCGCATTTTCATGGTGGGTCCCCCCAGAGGACGGGTGTGCAGTCAGCTTCGTGCGCGGGCATTGAATCGGCCCTTAATTCCGCTGGCCAGGATGAATGGAGGTGAAGGGCTGCATGCTGGCATGACGTGTGCCCCGGTCGCCAGCGCGGGGGCATACGTTAATCTTGCGTCATGAGCGATTCACTGTTGCCCCGCGCCGACGACGTCCTGCTTGCTGCCGCGAGGATCGCCCCGCATGCCAGCGTGACCCCGGTGCTGCGCTCGCGCACGCTTGACGCGATGGCCGGCGCACCGCTGGCGTTCAAGGCCGAGCACCTGCAGCGCGGCGGCGCATTCAAGTTCCGTGGTGCCTGCAACGCGGTGTGGTCGCTCGATGCCGATCGCGCCCGTGCCGGCGTGGTCACCCATTCCTCCGGCAATCATGGCGCCGCGCTGGCCCTGGCCGCGCGCACCCGCGGCATTCCCTGCCACGTGGTGGTGCCCGAAGGTGCGGTGGCGGCCAAGCTGGCCAACATCGCCCGGCACGGTGCCACGCTCTGGCGCTGCCCGCCGACCATCGCCGACCGTGAGGCCACCTGCGCCAAGGTGCAGGCCGATACCGGCGCAACCCTGGTCCACCCCTATGCAGATCCGGCAGTGATGGCGGGGCAGGGCACCGCGGCGCTGGAACTGCTGCACAGCGACGGCCCGTTCGATGTACTGGTGGTGCCGGTGGGGGGCGGTGGCCTGGCCAGCGGTACCGCGCTGGCGCTGCAGCATGCCAGCCCGCAGACCCGGCTGGTGCTGGCCGAACCGGCCGGCGCCGATGACACCGCACGCTCGCTGGCCGCTGGCGCGCGCCAGGGCGCGTTCACCCCGGATACGATCTGCGATGGCCTGCGTACCCTGATCGGCGCCCCCAACTTCGAGCTGCTGCGCGCGGCGGGTGCGGAAGTGATCGTGGTTGATGACGCGGCCACGCTGGCGGCGATGCGCCTGCTGTGGGACGTGCTCAAGCAGGTGGTCGAGCCTTCCTCGGCGACCGTGCTGGCCGCAGTGCTGGCGGAGCCGCAGCGGTTTGCCGGGCTGCGCGTGGGCCTGGTGTTGTCCGGCGGCAATGTCGACCTGCCAGCGCTGCGCTGGGGGACGCCTTGAGCCGTGACCGGCAGCGGCATCGCACCGGCCTGCTGGGCTGGTTGTGGCGGCTGTTCGTGGTGCTGGTGATCTGGCTGCTGGGTGTGACGGCCTGGATCGTCTGGGTGGGTGAGCGTGACCAGGCGGCCAAGGCCGATGCGATCATCGTGCTCGGTGCAGCGGCCTATGACGCCAAGCCGTCCCCGGTGTTCGAAGAACGCATCCGCCATGGCCTGGATCTCTATGAGGCCCAGTACGCGCCACTGCTGATCTTCACTGGCGGCTATGGTGGCACCGGCGCGCGCTTTTCCGAATCGCAGGTGGCGCGGCGTTATGCGCTCAAGCATGGCGTGCCGGACGACGCGATCCTGATCGAGACCGCCTCGCGCAACACCGTGCAGAACCTGGTCGAAGCCAAACGGTTGATGGACCAGCGCAACCTGCACCGGGTGATCATCGTCAGCGACCCGCTGCACATGGCGCGCGCGCTGCGCCTGAGCAAGGCGCTGGGTATCGATGCACTGGCCTCGTCCACGCCCAGCACGCGCTTCCGCAGTTTCCATACCAGCTGGCGTTTCCTGGTGCAGGAGATCTATTTCTTCCACCGCGACCTGGTGCGCCCGCCGCTGAGTTCACCGGCCAATACCTGAGGCGGAAGCCCGCTTCTGGTGTGTGCCAACCTTGGTCGGCACACGGCCGGCGGCACCGCGATCTGATGGGTTGTGCCAACCAAGGTTGGCACCTACCAGAGCAGTGCGCGTGCATGAATCGGTAGGTGCCGACCTTGGTCGGCACACGGCCGGCGGCACCACGATCTGACGGGTTGTGCCAACCAAGGTTGGCACCTACCAGAGCGGTGCGCGTGCATGAATCGGTAGGTGCCAACCTTGGTCGGCACACGGCTGGCGGCACCGCGATCTGATGGGTTGTGCCAACCAAGGTTGGCACCTACCAGAGCAGTGCGCATGCATGAATTGGTAGAGGCCGACCTTGGTCGGCACACGGCCGGCGGCACCGCGATCTGATGGGTTGTGCCAACCAACGTTGGCACCTACCAGAGCAGCGCGCATGCATGAATCGGTAGGTGCCGACCTTGGTCGCCACCCGGCCGGCGGCACCGCGATCTGACGGGTTGTGCCAACCAAGGTTGGCACCTACCGGAGCAGTGCGCGTGCATGAATCGGTAGGTGTCGACCTTGGTCGGCACACGGCCGGCGGCACCGCGATCTGATGGGTTGTGCCAACCAACGTTGGCACCTACCAGAGCAGTGCGCATGCATGAATCGGTAGGTGCCGACCTTGGTCGGCACACGGCCGGCGGCACCGCGATCTGACGGGTTGTGCCAACCAAGGTTGGCACCTACCAAAAAGCAGATTCGCGGTCGCGTGATCAGGTCTGCTTGCGCCGGATTGGAATCGCCGATACCGGTACCGAAGCCACGTCATGCCCGCCTTCGCGGATCGGGGCACCCGGGTCCGGCGCCCAGGCGTGGGCATAGATCACTTCCCAGCTGCTCGGCAGCTTGCCGTCGGCGCGGCGCATGGGCTCGTATGCGGCGGCGGCCGCAGCGAAACGGCCACGCCCGGTCAGCGTGTGGCGGCGGTCCGTCCGCGCGTTGGTGGCGCCCATCGCGCGCAGTTCGCGCATCAGCGAGGGCAGATCGTCGTAGGTCAGGGTGAACAGGTCGCGGTCCAGTACCGGGTCGCGGAAGCCGGCCATCATCAGCGCATCGCCGAACTGGGCAATCTGTGCGAAGCGGCTGACGTGCGGGCGATCGTCGGCAGCGGCGAAGGCTTCATTGAGTTCGACCAGCGTCTCCGGGCCGAAGGTCGAGCAGAGCAGCAGGCCGCCGGGCTTGAGCACGCGGCGGAACCCGGCGAACACCGCGGGCAGGTCGTCCACCCACTGCAGGCACAGGTTGCTGAAGATCACGTCCACGCTGTTGTCGGCCAGCGGCAGCGCGGCCGCATCGCCGCACAGGCGCTGGAACGGCTTCCACCAGCCGGCCTGGCGCTTGGCCTGGTCCAGCATCGGCAATGCCACGTCCAGCGCGATCACCTGTGCCTTCGGCCAGCGCTTCTTCATCAGCGCGCTGGCATGACCGGTACCGGCGCCGATGTCCAGCACCACCTCGGGCTTGCGTGCCTCCAGGTAGTCCAGCGACTCGATCAGCCGCGACTGCACCTCGCGCTGCAGGGCGGCGGCGGCGTCATAGCTGTTGGCGGCACGGGCGAACGCGCGGCGGACGTGGCGGGCATCGAAGTGGGACGGCATTGCGAAAGTCTCTTAGAACGTACCGGGGTAGGCGCCGCCGTCGATCAGCAGGTTCTGCCCGGTGAGGTAACCGGCCTGTACGCTGCACAGGAAGGCGCAGGCGGCGCCGAGTTCGTCCGGCGTGCCGAAGCGGCCGGCGGGAATCTGCTGGCGGCGGCGCTCGGCCACTTCGCCGGCGTCGCCATCCTTGCCCGCACTGTGGGCGAAGTTGGCGCGCAGGCGGTCGGTGTCGAACTGGCCGGGCAGCAGGTTGTTGATGGTGACGTTGTGGGCCACGGTGCGGCGCGACAGGCCGGCGACGAAGCCGGTCAGGCCACTGCGCGCACCGTTGGACAGCGCCAGGATGTCGATCGGGGCCTTCACCGCCGAGGAGGTGATGTTGACGATGCGGCCAAAGCCGCGATCGATCATCGCGTCCACGGTGGCGCGGATCAGTGCGATCGGCGCCAGCATGTTGGCGTCCAGCGCGGCGATCCAGTCGTCGCGCTCGAAGCTGCGGAAATCGCCCGGCGGCGGGCCACCGGCGTTGGTGACCAGGATGTCCACCTGCGGGCACGCGGCCAGTGCCGCAGCGCGACCGGCCTCGGTGGTGACATCGGCGGCGACCGCGCGGACATCCGCAGCGCCGGGCAGGGCACGCAGTTCCTCGGCCGCGTGCTGCAGCGCCGCCTCGCCACGGGCCACGATCACCACGTTGACGCCCTCGCGCACCAGCGCACGCGCGCAGCCCAGGCCCAACCCCTTGCTTGCGCCGCAGACCAGTGCCCAGCGGCCGTTGATACCCAGATCCATGCGTCAGTCCTGCGCGGTTCGGAAGGCGCTCATTGTCCGCCATCGGCCGGTGACAGGCCGGCAACGAAGTGTTGCAGGGCAGCGGCGACCTCGTCGGCATGGCCGAGGAACGGCGCATGGCCGCCATGGGCAACGGTCAACGCCTGACTCTGCGGGGCCAGCGCCGCAGCGGCCTGCATCGCGGCCGGCGACACCAGGCGGTCGCGCTGGCCGGCGATCCACAGGCTGGGTTTGCCCAGGGTCGGCAGTGCGCCGCGCAGGTCGGTGTTTTCCAGCAGGCGCAGGCCTTCCAGCAGCGCACGTTCGGTGGGCGCACCGCGCTCGACCAGGCGCTGGCGCAGCGTGCGCAGCTCCTCGCGGGCGTGCGCCGAGCCCATCACGTCCAGTGCCAGGAAGCGTTCCAGGGTGCCGCCGAAGTCGGTGGCCAGCTCACGCCCGAACTGCTCGAACACCGCCGGTTCCACCGCATGCGGCCAGTCCTCGCCACGCACGAAACGCGGCGTGGCCGCGATCATCGCCAGCCCGCGCACCTTCGGCAGCGTCGCTGCCGCATGCAGTGCGAACAGCCCGCCCAGCGACCAGCCGCACCACACCGCCGGCGGCGTGGCCGCGGCAATGGCGTTGACCACGAACGGCAGGCGCAGCGGCGTGGTGTCGTCGCGGCTGTGACCATGGCCGGGCAGATCGACCCGATGCAGGGTGAACCGGTCCGCCAGGCGCTGCACCAGCGGTTCGAACACACCGCCCTGCAGGGCCCAGCCATGGATCAGAACCAGGTCCGGCCCACGGCCGGTCACTTCAATATGCATGGGCAACGACGCGGAACTCAGGCAAAGGCGGGCAGCGGTGGCGGGGCGCTCTCACGTGCGGACAGGGCGACGTGGTCACGCGCGCTGGCGATGGCGTCGACCAGGCCGCGCACCTGGTCCGGCGAGTGCAGCGCGGACAGGGTGACGCGCAGGCGTGCCTTGCCCTCCGGCACCGTCGGCGGACGAATCGCACCGACCAGCCAGCCGGCCTGTTCCAGCGCCCGCGACATCGCCACGGCCGAGTGGTCGTCGCCACACAGCAACGGTTGGATCGGGGTCTCTGAGGCCATCAGGTCCAGTCCGTGG
Source organism: Stenotrophomonas sp. GD04024 (assembly GCF_029837545.1). Classification (NCBI taxonomy): domain Bacteria; kingdom Pseudomonadati; phylum Pseudomonadota; class Gammaproteobacteria; order Lysobacterales; family Lysobacteraceae; genus Stenotrophomonas; species Stenotrophomonas sp. GD04024. The sequence continues at coordinate 8,242 of NZ_JAOEDV010000081.1, forward strand.
CGACGCGCTTCGCTGCGGAACAGCGCGATCAGATCGGCCAGTTTGGAGCGGCGCCAGTGGTCGCGGCGTGCTAGGCGCACCGCTTCCAGTGCCGCCGCCGCCATCGCCGGTGGTACGGCGGTGGTGTAGATATAGGGGCGTGCGGTTTCGGCCAGATGCTCGACCAGGTCGTCGCGGCCCAGCACCAGGGCGCCGGAACCACCCAGCGCCTTGCCCAGCGTGACCAGCTGCAGCGGCACATCGTCCACGCCCAGTCCGGCCGCCGCGACCGCGCCACGGCCATCACCGACCACGCCTACGCCGTGCGCGTCATCGACGTAGAACAGCGCCTGCTGCAGTCGTGCCACCAGCGACAGTGCACGCAATGGGGCGATGTCGCCATCCATGCTGAAGACACCATCGGTGGCCAGCATCGCCGCGCCATCGGGCGCATGCTTGAGCTGACGCATCGCACCTTCCGCATCCAGATGCGGATAGCGGCGCAGGCGCGCGCCGGCAAGCCGGGTCGCATCCAGCAGGCTGGCATGGTTGAGCCTGTCCTGCACGCAGACATCGTTCTCTTCGCTCAACAACGCCTGCTGCACCGCCAGGTTGGCGGCGAAGCCACTGCCGAACAGCAGCGCACGCGGGTAGCCCAGCCACTCGGCCACCTCGCGTTCCAGTGCGTCGTGCATCGCGTGGTGGCCGCAGACCAGGTGCGAGGCACCGGCACCCGCGCCCTCGCGTGCGGCCGCGTCCTGCAACGCATTGACCACGCTGAACTGCTGGGCGAGGCCCAGGTAATCGTTGCTGCAGAAGCCGGTCAGCCACCGGCCGTCCACCTCCAGGCGCACGCCATCACGACGGCTGACCGTGCGTCGCGGGCGGCGACGCCCCTGGGCATCGCGCAGGGCGCGCTGGGCATGAAGGCGAGCGGTCAGGTCGGGGCGGGCCATGGCGGCTGAATGCGGCGACGGGGCGGCTAGGGTAGCGCGTTGCCGCGACGCCTGCCTGCATCCCGTCTCAGGCCGCGTGAGCGCAGCCGCAGCCGGGCGCATCGGCGCTGATGTCGGCGTGCACGGTGCCACCGTGGTCGTGGCCCTCGGCGTCCACCTGCACCGCCATCGGCTGCAGCCCCAGCCGCGCGAACAGGGCCAGGTCGCGCTCGCTTTCCGGGTTGCCGGTGGTCAGCAGCTTGTCGCCGTAGAAGATCGAATTGGCACCGGCAATGAAGCACAGCGCCTGCAGTTCGTCGCTCATGGCCTCACGCCCGGCCGACAGCCGCACCATCGAGCGCGGCATGGCGATGCGCGCCACGGCGATCATGCGCACGAACTCGAACGGGTCCAGCTCGGCACTGCCGTGCAGCGGGGTACCCGCCACCTGCACCAGCTTGTTGATCGGCACCGAATCGGGATGGGCCGGCAGCGTGGCCAGCGCCAGCAGCAGGCCGACCCGCTGCGCGCGCGTCTCGCCCATGCCGACGATGCCGCCGCAGCAGGTTTTCAGGCCGGCGTCGCGCACGTGCTCCAGCGTATCGAGGCGGTCCTGGTACTGGCGCGTGTGGATGATCGAATCGTAGTAGTCCGGCGCGGTATCGAGGTTGTGGTTGTAGTAGTCCAGGCCGGCATCCTTCAGCGCACGCGCCTGCTCGCCACTGAGCATGCCCAGCGTGGCGCAGGTCTCCAGGCCCAATGCCTTCACCCCGGCGATCATCGCCGCCACCTTCGGGATGTCGCGGTCCTTCGGCGAACGCCATGCGGCGCCCATGCAGAAGCGCGATGCACCGGCGGCCTTGGCCTGGCGCGCCTTGGCCAGCACCGCGTCGGTGTCCATCAGCTTCTGCGCGTTCACCCCGGTGGTGTAGCGCTGCGCCTGCGGGCAGTACGCGCAGTCCTCCGGGCACCCGCCGGTCTTCACCGACAGCAGCGTGGAGACCTGTACCTGCGACGGGTCGAAATGCTCGCGGTGGACCGCTGCGGCGCGGAACAGCAGCTCGGGGAACGGCAGATCGAACAGCGCCTGCAGTTCGTCGTGTTGCCAGTCGTGGCGGATGGCAGCAGCCATGGCGGGACCTTGGGTACGAATGGAGCGAGGGCGGCAGTGTGGGTGGGCGCGCCCAGACTGTCAACTATCATGTAGGTCAGGTGGTTTACATTTTGATCATGCAATCGAAGTCGATCAATGCGCCGTATTTCACCGCATCCTGCAAGGCTTCCGGCCACAGTGGCCGCTGCCCAACGCAAGCGCTGGCGCGCAGACTCGTTCCCATGATTGATCTTTACCGCCTCCGTGGCCGTATCACTGCGCTGGTCCTGAGCGAGGCCTGGCGCCGCCGCGCCGCGCTGTGGGGCGGTGCCGTGGCCGTAGCGCTGGTGGCGATCCTGTTCGCCAAGGCCAGTGATGCCGCCTTCCACCTGTTCCAGCGCATCACCTCGCACTCGCCGTGGTGGGCCCTGCTGCTCACGCCTGGCATCTTCGCGTTGCTGGCCTGGCTGACCAGTGGCGTGCTGAAGCCCACACGCGGCAGCGGCATTCCGCAGGTCATTGCCGCCCTGGACAAGCCGGACACATCGTTCCGGGAGGCCAACCTTTCGCCTGCCGTGTCGGCCGGCAAGCTGCTGCTGACCTCGCTGTCGCTGCTGGGCGGTGCGTCAGTGGGGCGCGAAGGCCCCACCGTGCATGTGGGCGCCAGCCTGATGTACCTGTTCGGCCGCTGGTTCGGCTTCAAGGATCCGCGTGAGCTCTCGCACTTCCTGCTGGCCGGTGGCGCAGCCGGTATCGCCGCCGCCTTCAACACCCCGCTGGCCGGCATCGTCTTTGCCATCGAGGAGCTCAGCGGCCGTTTCGAGCATCGCTTCTCCGGCACGTTGCTGACCGCCGTGATTGTCGGCGGCGTGGTGTCGCTGGGACTGCTGGGCAACTACACCTACTTCGGCCATGTAAGTGCGCGGTTGCCGCTGGGCCAGGGCTGGCTGGCGATCCTGCTGTGTGGCGTGGTGGCCGGGTTGCTGGGCGGAGTGTTCGCGCGTGCGGTGCTGGCCAGTGCGGCGGGGCGTCCACGTTGGCTGGGCCAGCTGCGACAACGGCATCCGGTGCTGCTGGCCGCCGGATGCGGCCTGGTGGTGGTACTGCTGGCGCTGGTCTTCGGTGAAGGCGCATTCGGTACCGGTTATGAGCAGGCGCGCAGCCTGGTGCAGGGCCAGGCGCTGGTGGGCCACGAATTCGGGCTGATGAAGCTCCTGGCCAATCTGGCGTCCTATGTCGCCGGCATCCCCGGTGGCCTGTTCTCGCCGGCGCTGGCGGTCGGTGCCGGCCTGGGCCACAACCTGGCGGTACTGATGCCGGGCGTGGACCCGCGCGCGTTCGTGCTGCTGGGCATGTGCGCCTACCTGACCGGTGTCACCCAGGCGCCGCTGACCTCGGCCGTGATCTCGCTGGAGCTGACCGACAGCGGTGATCTGCTGTTGCCGATCCTGGCCACGGTGCTGATCGCCCGCGGTGTGTCCGGGCTGGTATGCCGGGTGCCGATCTATCGTGGGCTGGCAGAGCTGTTGATGGTGCCGAAGACGGTTGGAGATGTGGCTGTCGAGGCGCCCGCTGTGCGATCCTCCCACTTGCGTGAAAATGGAGATGAGTAGGAGCAATGCAGCCAGGAGTCGCAATGTTCCTCCCGCAGGAGGTGTTGGCGCCGTTACGGTGCTACTTCGTCACCGATGATGGTTCGCTCCCGGAAGTGGAGCTCACGTGCTGTGAAGCCGCCGGGATGGCTGATGCGTTCGCCTATCTGTTTGCCTGCGGTGCCCGCGTCGCGGCTTCTGGAAGCGTGCAGCTCTGGCTCGGTGCGGAAGATCGTGGTCAGCCGTTCATGGGGCCGGGCGACGCGCGGCGTGTTCTCCAGGACGAAGTAGAGCCTTTCCATATCAGTCTTGCAGACATCGCCTGCGACGGCGTTCTTCTGCCAGAACTGGGTGTGCTCGTCATGCGCCATGGGTTGACGCTTGACTACCGCATGGGACCGTCGTGGGGCGAGCGGGAGGTACAAGCCTTCCTGCTTCTTCTGCACCAGTTGCAGCAGCGGGGTGCTGTGATGACCGTTCCCTGGTGGGGTGAAGAAGGCCAGCACAGGTTCGAGACCGCGTTGGCAGCCATTGAGATGTGTTGAGCGGGTTCGCCACAAGGCAGGCACGCAACTGATAGACGATATTCATTGCTTCGATCAACGCGATCAATCTTCCTTTCATCTTCACTCCTGCAGTGAAGATGATTCCCCGTTGCACCGTCTACCCGATGCCAGGTGCGCCGCTGAAGATGCACCCACGCCGGGGCTGCACCCGGACCTGCATCGAGAGCAACCATGATCAACTGCCGTATCCGCCGCCTGGCGGCTGCCGTGCTGGCCCTGGCCAGTTCCCCCGCGCTGGCGCTGGCGCTGGCAGGAACGCCTGTGCTGCCCAGCGATCGCAGCATCGGCATCATCGAGCCGGTGGCGCGTTTCGAGGGCGCCATGCCCACCAGCGTGGCGGTGTCCGAGACCGGGAGGATCTTTGTCAACTTCCCGCGCTGGGGCGATGAGGTGCCTTACAGCGTGGCCGAATGGCGCGACGGCCGCGCCGTGCCCTATCCGGATGCGCGCATCAACCGCAAGGACGGTCCCGATCCGGCGGCCCACTTCATCAGCGTGCAGAGTGTGGTGGCCGATGGCCAGGGTCGGTTGTGGGTGCTGGACACCGCCGCGCCCGGGTTCTCTGCACCACAGGCCGGCGGCGCCAAGCTGGTGGCGATCGATCTGGCCACCAATACCGTGGCCAGAACGCTGGTGTTCCCGGTCAACGTCATCGACGCGCGCACCTACGTCAACGATGTGCGCTTCGATTTCCGTGTCGGTCGCGAGGGCGTGGCCTACGTGACCGACTCGTCGCTGAGCGGCATCGGCGGCATCATCGTGATCGACCTCGCTACCGGCGCCGCGTCCAAGCGCCTGATCGGCCATGTGTCCACATCGGCGGATCCGGCATTCGCACCGATCGTGGAAGGACAGCAGATGCGACTGCGCAACGCGGATGGTTCCACGCAGCCGTTCACCGTGGCTGCCGATGGCATTGCGTTGTCGCCGGATGGCGCGACGCTGTTCTATACCCCGTTGTCCAGTCGCCATCTGTACAGCGTGCCCACCGCCTTGCTGCGCGACCCCAAGGTAAGTGAGGCGGCGCTGGCTGCGGCCGTGGTCGACCTCGGCGACAAGGGCGCGTCCGATGGTATGGAGATGGACGCCAACGGCCGGCTGTATGCGAGCGACTACGAGCACAACGCCATCCATGCCCGCGATGCGCAGGGGCGCTGGACGACTGTGGTGCACGACCCGCGCATCCTGTGGCCGGATACCTTGTCGATGGGGCCCGATGGCTATCTGTACTTCACCGCCAACCAGCTGCATCGGCAAGCCGGATTCAATGGCGGCGTGGATCGGCGGCAGACGCCGTACATGGTGTATCGCACTCGGGTGGATGCGAAGCCTGCGCCAACGCGGTGAAGTGATCGGGGCAGAATGTGGGCGATGAAAATGCCTACGGGTCGTTGAGGGCGCCCCCGATGGCAACGCGCTGACGGCGGCGACATGCTGAAGTGCATGTCTGCCTTCTTCAACCCAGTCCGCCACGTGCAGGCTGCACTTCGTGTACTGCTACCGCTCCGCTGCCTGGTCTGCGGTGACCCGGGCCACGATGGGCTGGACCTCTGCGCTGCATGCCTGGCCGAACTTCCGTGGTCCGGCCGCGCCTGCCTGCGCTGCGCATTGCCGCTGCCCGACAACGCGTTGATCGTCTGCGGAACCTGCCGCGAGGAGGTACCGCCACAGGCCGCCACGCATGCCAGCCTGCTGTACCTGCCGCCTGTGGATCAGCTGCTGGTGCGCTACAAATTTCATCAGGATCTCGCAGCCGGACGCCTGCTCGCGCAACTGATGCAACGCACACCACCGCCCTGGTCGTGCCCGCCATTGGTACCGGTGCCGCTGCACAACCGCCGCCTGCGCCAGCGCGGCTACAACCAGGCCGCCGAACTGTGCCGATTGCTGCCAATGCCGGTCTGGCACGGTGTGTACCGGCGCCGCCACACTGCACCGCAGTCCGAACGCACGGCCGAACAAGGCAGGGAAAATCTGTTCGATGCGTTTGCTATCCGTGGTCCGGTGCCCACGCGGCTGACCGTGGTCGATGACGTGATGACCACCGGTAGCACGGTGATGGAGGTCGCCGAGACGCTGCGCCTGGTCGGCGCTGCGGAGGTGCGCGTGTGGGTCTGCGCGCGGGTGCCGTGATCGCCCCCTTCATCGCCAGGGTCTAGGATGAGCCAGGTTCCGGATCGAAGGAGTGGCCATGAATTCCCCCTTGTCTCCCTTGTTGTCGGCGGTCGGCCGTAGCTGGTGGATCCTGCTGTTGTATGGGCTGGTCGCGCTGGGCTTCGGCATTGTCGCCATCGGCTGGCCGCTGTCAGCGGCGATGGCACTGGCGTGGACGCTGGGTGTAGTCGCCATCGTTGAGGGCGTCATCAGCCTGTTCGCACTGATCAGCGGTGGCAGTGGTGCTTCCCGCGGCTGGCTGGCGCTGTATGCCATCGCTTCGCTGGGCTTCGGCATCCTGGCGGTGATCAATCCGCTGGCCACCGCCAGCGTGCTGGTGCTTTTCCTGGCAGCGTGGCTGCTGGTGGCCGGCATCTATCGCATCGTGTTCGCGATCCGCGTGCGCAAGCAGATTCAGGGCGAGTGGCTGCTGATTCTTAGTGGCGTGCTGGCCGTGGTGCTGGGCCTGCTGTTTGCGGCCAACCCCTATGCGGGCGTGGCGGTGACCACGCTGTGGATCGGCATCGGCAGCCTGCTGTATGGGCTGCTGCAGGTGCTGGTGGCGTTCAAGCTGCGGAAGCTGAAGTGAGGGCTCTGCTTGCGCTGGTGTTGGGGGCGGCGACGGCCCTGGCCGGTTGCATGCCCAGCGCGATGCCCGCCATGGTGTTGGGAGCGGACCGCCCGCCACTGCCCGGCGTGGATGTGCGCCTGAGCGCGGTCGATGCGGCCGGCAAGGGCGTGCCGGTTCAGTGGCAGGACGAGAAGCTGACGCTGCGCGAGCCTCCACTTGCCCGCAGTGCGGACATCGCTGACGTGCGCGCCGTGCAGGATGAGTACGGCCAGACGGCGCTGCAGATCCGCTATCGGCCCGAGGCGCACCAGCGCATCCACGATGGCACAGCGGCGATGGTCGGCCAGCGCATGGCGATCAGCGTGGATGGCCGGGTGCTGATGGTGGCGACGGTGCAGGGACCGTTTGCGGAGTCGATGAACCTGAGTGGGTTGACCGGTAGTGATGCCGAGGCACTGGAGAAACACATCACCGGGTCTGTGCCGGTGAAGCCGTAGCAGCGGGCAGGTGCGTGCATGCGCCGTGCGCGTGGGACAGCGTGCTGCCTTGGGGAAGGGCCGCCATTGATACAACCCTCATCCAGTGATGGGCTCAGCGCTTTGGCGGCGGCGCTTGGTCCGCAGCCCAGATCCAGAAGGCGTCACCCCAGTCGCTGTTGATGGCGGGGAACACATCGCCTTGCTTGAAGAAGCGCCGGCCACCTTGCGCGGGCGTGTACCACCAGCCGGCCACAGGCACCCGCTTGCCGGCGGCGACTCGGTCCGGTCGGAGATCCGGCTGATCGGTGCCGGTGTAGCTGCCGTCGATTTCCTCGAATTCATCGGCAATGGGTTCGACAAAATACCAGTCGCAATCCTTCAGATCGAAGGCCGAACCGGCGATCACTGACGGAGCCACCTTCACCAGATCGGCCTGAATGTCTGACCATCCATAGGGATCCAGATGCCGGTTTGCATCGAGGAAGCGATACAGGCCTTCTGCATCGCCCCACAGTCGCTCTCGACCGAACTGCCGCAGTACGGCTCGTCCAACATCATTGGGGGCCATGGCTGGGCAAAGGTGTCCGTACCCACCAGTCCATGCAAACTGAAGTGAAGCCATGGGGTCATCTTTGGCAACGTAGATACCAGTGCGCGGAGGAACCTGATTGGTTCGCACGACAAAATCTGTGCGGACACGGAATTTTGGGATTCGATGTGAGTCGATCACGCCCTTGTTCCAGAGCAGCCAGAATGAGAAGTCATTCTTGACGGGTGGACGTTCGACTAGCCCTGAGAGCTCCCGTGCATATCTGAAGACGCTTTCGGTGGTGTCACGGAACAGCTTTTCCTGCTCCGGCGTCGCCCAGGCCATCTGGTAGGCGTACTCCTCCAGCATGCGAGCACATTGGTGTTCAGCTGCTCCTCGATACCGCTCGATTGAGCGCAGTGCTATGTCTTCAACCACACATTCCCGGAACTCCATCAGTGCAGGATAGGCATACGTCGAAAAATGCGATGCCGTATCTTGTGATTCCCAACCCGCCAAGGCTCTGCCAGCTGTATCCAGATGCGAGCGCTCATCAAGTATCTGGTCGGTCATGGCTAGCAGGCTGTCGATCTGCGGCAGCAGGCCCTTCAGGTACTCCATCGAGGTGAAATGATGGATGAGGGCGGCTTGGCGTTTGTGCCACGGATTCAGTTCCGGATATTGAATTTTCATGTTCATTGATTCATTTTCTGGCCGGAGATGTTCGGCAGGCCAAGCTTTACGTCATTCATTTTAGTACCAAAGTCGGTCGTCCCCCAGCCGGTGTCCATTGGGCCGAGAATGCGGGGGTTGTTGATCTTGGTTCGCAGGCTGACGTATTTCACCTGCTCATGCGGAGGCAGGAGCTTCCACTTGTCATAGGTCATGCTGCTCTTGGTCATGGCGCCAGTCGTTTCATTAACCGCGTAGTACTCCGAACTATCGGCCAACGTCCTCTTTCCCGGCGTGCCGGCAGCGTCGTATTCAAACGCGGCATCGAACTTGATCTGCTCGTAGCCGCCTTCAAGGTGGTGATCCGGCAGAACGTCTTTCTTCTGGGCAGATGCCGGGCCGCGCCACACCTTCAGTTCTTCTCCTGCCTTGAGCTCATAGACGACGAACTGTCCATTGGGGTTCCAGTCTGGCCAGACGGCCAGGTGCTTTCGCCAGGTGGCCCTCGGGTCGGCTGACTTCATGATCGTATTGAAGACTTCTTCGGTAACCCAGTCCGCACCGGCACTGAAGTTCGCTGGTGAGACCACGCGATACAGCTTTGCAGGTCCCTTGATCGTATCGGCGCACGTGCCTTTGGCAAAACTCTTGATCTGGTCATCGGTCAATTTCGGGAAGCCCTTGTCCGCCATCTTGTCGACACGTGCACGATAGTCGGACGGATCGAGCGGCATATTCTTGGTTGGCTCTCCTTTACCAAGCCACGAAGGCGGCGGATCAACCCGCCGCATCAACGTCACGGCATGTGCCTCGGGCAGCGTTCCGGTGAAATGGAAATTGCCGGCGTTGACGATGCCGCGCCGCTGCACCATGTCTTCGAATTCAAGGCGCTTGATGATCGTGTCAAGGATGCGCTGTACGGGCGCCAGTACTTTTCCGATGTAGTTGTCTGCGATCTTCCGGATGCCAACGACCAGATCGATGGTCTCCTGGGCACGGCACCCCACCATCGGGATGTCGGCCACCTTGCCCAGCAGGCTACGCATCAGCAGCACGGCGCGATCGAAGGCTTTCAACAGCTGTGCCTGGGTCACCCGTGCACGCATGATGCGGGTCTGCTTCGCCAGCTCATGGAACACGCGGTCCCAGCGCAGCGCTTTCCAGTATTGGGCGACTTCACGTCGGCGCAGGAGCGTGATGACCCAGCTCATGGCCTCATCCACAGCGCGCACAAGATGGTTCAAGCCGAAGCGGCGGATGAAGAGGAAGAAGATCTTCAATACACCCTTCAACAGCGAGCCCAGCGTGGGGATCAGGCCGATCAGGGTCAGGACCAGCGCGATCCAGGCCCAGGAATTGCTCTTGTCGTCGTTGATCTGCTTGCAGTTGGCAATGATGTCTCGGACGTCGCAGACCTGGTCCACGCCGGGGATCATTGAAATGGCGGTGTCGAATACGACCTGCCCGGTGCTGCGCTCCTGGTTGAAGTCCCCCTGGATCGACTCCCACAGCCATGCGAAGACGTTCTTGCCGCCGTCGACAGCACTCCTGTACTGCTCGCTGATGAAGGCGAGCGCTTCGCGAAGCTGCTGCAGGGTGACGGGGGGGGGCCTGATTGGGGAGATCGGTGCGCGAATCACCCACGGCCCGCACCCTGTTGAGGGTTGGCGATCAGCTCGAGGTCGGGCCAGTTGTCTTCCGTATCAGCGCTGCGGGGTTCATAGACGACCTTCTCTACCTCCTGCTTCGGGATGGGCTCATGGTGGGCCTTGCCGGCAACATCCAGCTTTCCCTTGATGACCGAGCCGTTCCTGAAGTGGATTTCGTAAGGAGTGCCTGCCATGGCCTGTTGTGTTTCCACATCGCGGTAGTCCAACGCGATCCAGTCGGGAATGCGCTGAAGCCCTCCAGGAAGCGGAGGGATGAACGGGACAGCGTGCTCCCCG
>NZ_JAOEDV010000082.1:0-18688 GCF_029837545.1 Stenotrophomonas sp. GD04024
GCAGTCGATCGCGATGTCATAGCCGGCATCGGCGTGGCGCATCACGCCGGTGGCCGGGTCGTTCCACAGCACGCGGCCGATGCGCTTGGCGGCGGCCTCGGTACCGTCGCAGACAATCACCATGCCGGCGTGCTGCGAGAAGCCCATGCCGACGCCGCCGCCGTGGTGCAGCGACACCCAGGTGGCGCCGCTGGCGGTATTGAGCAGGGCGTTCAGCAGCGGCCAGTCGGACACTGCATCGGAGCCGTCGGCCATGGCTTCGGTTTCGCGGTTCGGCGATGCCACGCTGCCGCTGTCCAGGTGGTCACGGCCGATCACCACCGGCGCCTTCAGTTCGCCGTTGGCGACCATCTCGTTGAAGGCCAGGCCGAGGCGATCACGGTCGCCCAGGCCGACCCAGCAGATGCGCGCCGGCAGGCCCTGGAACTTGATCTTCTCGGCGGCCATGTCCAGCCAGCGATGCAGGTGCGGGTTGTCCGGAATCAATTCCTTCACCTTGGCATCGGTCTTGGCGATGTCTTCCGGGTCGCCGCTCAGTGCCGCCCAGCGGAATGGGCCGATCCCGCGGCAGAACAGCGGACGGATGTAGGCCGGCACGAAACCGGGGAAGTCGAACGCGTTCTCCACGCCTTCTTCCAGCGCCATCTGCCGCAGGTTGTTGCCGTAGTCCACGGTCGGCACGCCCAGCGCGTGGAAGCCGAGCATGGCGCGAATGTGGTTGGCCATCGACGCGCGTGCAGCCTTCTCCACTTCCTTGGGAGCGGATACGCGCTTGTCGTCCCACTGCTCGACCGTCCAGCCCTGCGGCAGGTAGCCGTTCACCGGGTCGTGCGCGGAGGTCTGGTCGGTCAGCAGGTCCGGCTTCACGCCGCGCTTGAGCAGTTCGGCCAACACATCGGCGACGTTGCCCAACAGGCCCACCGACTTCGGTGTACCGGCCTTGCACGATTCGTCGATCAGGCGCAGCGCTTCGTCCAGGTTGTCGGTCCACGTATCCAGATAGCCGGTGCGCAGGCGCATGTCGATGCTGCTCTTGCGGCATTCCACCGCCAGGCACGAGGCGCCGGCCATCACCGCGGCCAGCGGTTGTGCGCCACCCATGCCGCCCAGGCCGCCGGTGAACAGCCACTTGCCGGTCAGGTCGCCACCGAAGTGCTGGCGGCCCATTTCCACGAAGGTCTCGTAGGTACCCTGCACGATGCCCTGCGCGCCGATGTAGATCCAGCTGCCGGCGGTCATCTGGCCGTACATGGCCAAGCCCTTCTTATCCAGCTCGTTGAAGTGGTCCCAGTTGGCCCAGCGCGGCACCAGGTTGGAATTGGCGATCAGCACGCGCGGTGCGTCGGCGTGGGTGCGGAACACGCCCACCGGCTTGCCTGACTGCACCAGCAGGGTCTGGTCGTCGTCCAGGCGCTTGAGCGTTTCGACGATCGCATCGAAGCTCTCCCAATCGCGCGCGGCGCGGCCGATGCCGCCGTACACCACCAGTTCCTGCGGCCGTTCGGCCACGTCCGGGTGCAGGTTGTTCATCAGCATGCGCAGCGGCGCTTCGGTCAGCCAGCTTTTGGCGTTCAGCGTGGTGCCGGTCGGCGCGGCAATGGTGCGGGACGGGTCGTTGCGGGTCATGCGGCGCTCCGGTTCGTAGCGAATTCAAGGCAGGCGTTGAGCACCTGCGCCAGGGTGTGGCGCAGCGGTGCGGCGTGGTCGGGGTCGAGCGGGGTGGGCCAGCTGTGTTCGTCCACCTGGTCGGGCAGCGGCTCGTGCATGTAGCCGCGGCAGGCCAGTTCCATCTGCAGGCTGTGCACGCCGCCGGCGACGTTGCTGTAGTGGCGTGTGATCCAGCCGCCCTTGAAGCGGCCGTTGCGCACCTGGCTCATGCCACTGATCTTCAGCAGGTTCTCCACCACATCGCTCAGCGCGTTGTCGCAGGACGTGTCCGGCGCACCGGAGGGGCCGGCGGTGCCCAGGTTGAACTGCGGCAGTTCGCCGTCGAACAGGTGTGGAATGTGCGAGCGGATCGAGTGCGCGTCGTACACCACCACGGTGCCGTGGCGTGCCCGCAGGCGGGTGATCTGCGCGGCCAGCGCATCGTGGTAGGGCAGGAAATACGTGTCGCGGCGGCGCGCGATTTCCGCGTCATCCGGTTCGCGCCCGGCGTGGTACAGCGGCTGGTTGTCGAAGGTGGTCAGCGGGCACAGCCCGGTGGTGTTCTGGCCCGGGTACAGCGAGACACCGCTGGGATCGCGGTTGAGGTCGATCACCGAGCGCGAGATCGCCGAGCGCACCGTGGTCGCGCCCATGCCGCGCACGAAGTCGTACAACTCGTGCACCCACCAGTCGGCATCGCGGCGTGCCAACCACGGCGAGTGGTAGTGGCCGATCAGGTCATGCGGCAGCTCGCTGCCGGTATGCGGGAAGCTGACGATGAGGGGGGCGTCGCCCTCGTGCACGGTCAGCCATTCGGGATGGGCATTCATGCCTGCGGTTCCACGGTCGGCAACAGATCGCTCAGGCCCTGCGCCAGCGCGCCGCTGCGCACCAGGTTGGTGGCGGTCACCATGTCCGGGTGGAAGTAGCGATCTTCTTCCAGCGTCGGCACCTGTGCGCGCAGGGTGGCGCGCACGCTTTCCAGCGCGGTGCTGGAGCGCAGCGGGGCGTGGAAGTCGCAGCCCTGCGCGGCGGCCAGCAGCTCGATGCCGATCACGTTGGCCGCGTTCTCGGCCATCTGCATCAGGCGGCGGGCGCCGTGCGCGGCCATCGACACATGGTCTTCCTGGTTGGCCGAAGTCGGGATCGAGTCAACGCTGGCCGGGTAGGCGCGCTGCTTGTTTTCCGAGACCAGCGCGGCGGCGGTCACCTGCGGAATCATGAAGCCCGAGTTGAGGCCCGGGCGCGGGGTCAGGAACGCCGGCAGGCCGGACAGCGCCGGGTCCACCAGCATCGCCAGGCGGCGCTCGCTGATCGAGCCGATCTCGCACACCGCCATCGCCAGCATGTCGGCGGCAAAGGCGACCGGCTCGGCGTGGAAGTTGCCACCGGAAAGGGCTTCGCCGGTATCGGTGAACACCAGCGGATTGTCGGACACGCCGTTGGCTTCGATTTCCAGCGTGGTCGCGGCCTGGCGCAGGATGTCCAGCGCGGCGCCCATCACCTGCGGCTGGCAGCGCAGGCAGTACGGGTCCTGCACGCGCACGTCGTTGTCACGGTGCGATTCGCGGATGTCCGAGCCCTGCATCAGCGTTCGCAGCGTGGCCGCGGTGGCGATCTGCCCGCGCTGGCCACGGATGGCGTGGATGCGCGGATCGAACGGCGTATCGGAGCCCTTGGCCGCTTCCACCGACAGTGCGCCGGTCACCAGCGCCGCCTGGAACACGGTCTCGATCTCGAACAGGCCGGCCAACGCATAGGCGGTGGAGAACTGGGTGCCGTTGAGCAGCGCCAGGCCTTCCTTCGCGCCCAGTTCAATCGGCTGCAGACCGGCGCGTGCCAGAGCATCGACGGCCGGCAGGCGTTCGTCGCCGATGAAGGCTTCGCCCACGCCCAGCATCACGCTGGCCAGGTGCGAGAGCGGTGCCAGGTCGCCCGAAGCACCCACCGAGCCCTGTGCCGGCACCACCGGCAGCACGCCCTTGACCAGCATCGCTTCCAGCAGCAGCAGGGTGTCCTCGCGGATGCCCGAAGCACCCTGCGCCAGGCTGACCAGCTTCAGCGCCATCATCAGGCGCACCACGCTGGCCGGCATCGGCTCGCCCACACCGGCAGCATGTGAGAGCACGATGTTCCGCTGCAGGGTGGCCAGGTCCTCGCGCTCGATGCGCACGCTGGCCAGCTTGCCGAAGCCGGTGTTGATGCCATAGACCGGCGCGCCCTTGGCGACGATGGCGGCCACGGCCGCGGCACTGGCACGCACCACCGGCAGCGCGGCCGGGTCCAGTGCCAGCGGTGAACCGCGATAGACCTGCCGCCACTGGGCGAGAGTGACGTGGCCGGGGCGAAGAACCAGGGTGTTGCTCATGTGTTGCTCCAGGAGGCAGGCAGGTCGGGCTGTCCGCGCACCACGCGCGCGTGCAGCGGGTTGAATCCAATGCGATAGACCAGGTCGGCGGGGGCGTCGATGTCCCAGATCGCCAGGTCGCAGTCCATGCCCACGGCCAGTCGGCCGATACGGTCGCCATGGCCCAGTGCACGCGCCGCTTCACGGGTGAAGCCGGCGATGCACTCGTCCACGGTCAGGCGGAACAGGGTGGCGCCCATGTTCATCGCCAGCAGCGGGCTGGTCAGGGGCGAGGTGCCCGGGTTGCTGTCGGTGGCCAGCGCCAGCGGCACCCCGGCCGCACGCAGCGCCGCGATCGGCGGCAGGGTGGTATCGCGGGTGAAATAGAAGGCGCCGGGTAGCAGCACGGCGACCGTGCCGGCGGCGGCCATTGCCGCGATGCCGGCGTCATCGAGGTGTTCGATATGGTCGGCCGAGAGTGCACCGAAGCCGGCCGCCAGTTCGGCGCCATGCTGGTTGCTCAGCTGCTCGGCATGGATCTTCACTGCCAGCCCGTGGGTACGTGCCGCCTCGAACACCTGCCGCGCCTGTGCGGGCGAGAAGGCGATGTTCTCGCAGAACACGTCCACTGCTTCGGCCAGGCCTTCGGCGGCGATGGCCGGAATCATCACGTTGCACACCTCGTCGGTGTACTCCTGGGCCTCGCGGCCCGGCGGAATGGCATGCGCGCCGAGGAAGGTGGTCACCACGTTGACCCGGCATTCCTCGCCCAGTGCACGCGCCACCTGCAGCTGCTTGCGTTCGTCGGGCAGGGTCAGGCCGTAGCCGGATTTGATCTCGATCGTGGTCACGCCTTCGGCGCGCATCGCCAGCAGGCGCGGGCGGCTTTCGTGGGCCAGCTGTTCCGGCGTGGCGGCGCGGGTGGCACGCACGGTGGAGACGATGCCGCCACCGGCACAGGCGATCTCCGCATAGCTGACGCCCTGCAGGCGCTGCTCGAACTCGTTGGCGCGGTTGCCGGCGTAGACCAGATGGGTGTGGCAGTCGATCAGTCCCGGCGAGATCCAGCGGCCTTCGCCGTCGATGCGGGTGGTCGGTTGCAGGTGGGCATCGCTGCCGGCGCTGCCGACATGGACGATGCGCCCGTCGGCGCAGGCCAGCACGCCATCGCGGATGACGCCCAGGCCGTCGCCGTCGAGGGTGATCAGGTGGACGTTGGACCAGAGAGTATCGACGTGCATGGCATCCACAACGCGGCTGTGCTTATATGTCTATACAATATAGGCGTCCATTTCGGGTTGTCCAGCCATGTCCGATTCGCGTTCCCCCCACAGATTCCATGCCGCCCACGCCCTGCTGGCCGGAGGCTGGGCCCGCGATGTCCAGCTGCAGGTGCAGGACGGCCGCATCACGGACATCCGCACGGGGCAGGATGTGCAGCCGGGCGATACTCGGGTCGGCATCCTGGTGCCGGGCCTGCCCAACCTGCACAGCCACGCGTTCCAGCGCGGCATGGCCGGCCTGACCGAGATCGGCGGCGGTGACGGCGACAGTTTCTGGAGCTGGCGCGAGCTGATGTACCGCTTCCTGGCCCACCTGCGCCCGGACGCGGTGCAGGCCATCGCCGCCCAGGCCTATATGGAAATGCTGGAAAGTGGTTTCACCCGCGTTGGCGAATTCCACTATCTGCACCACGACGCCGACGGCCGCCCGTATGCCAACCGTGCCGAGATGAGTGCGCGGATTGCGGCGGCGGCCGATCAGACCGGCATCGGCCTGACCCTGTTGCCGGTGTTCTATGCCCATGCCGATTTTGGCGGTGCGGCGCCGAATCCCGCGCAGCGTCGCTTGATCCACGATGTGGACGGCTTCGCGCAGCTGTTGGAGGCCGCCAAGCCAGCATTGGCCACGCTGCCCGATGCGGTGCTCGGCATCGCGCCGCACAGTCTGCGTGCAGTCACGGGCGAGGAACTGGGTGCATTGTTGCCGCTCACCGAAGGCCCGGTGCATATCCACATCGCCGAGCAGGTGCGCGAAGTCGAGGCCTGCCTGGCCTGGAGCGGCCAGCGCCCGGTGCAGTGGCTGTTCAACCATGCGCCGGTGGATGCGCGCTGGTGCCTGGTGCATGCCACCCACATCACCGATGACGAGCGCGCAGCCATCGTGGCCAGCCAGGCCGTGGCCGGCCTGTGCCCGATCACCGAGGCAAACCTGGGCGACGGCCTGTTCCCGATGCAGGCGTTTGCACGCGAAGGCGGGCGCTTCGGTGTCGGTTCCGATTCCAACGTGCTGATCGATGCTGCCGAAGAACTGCGCCTGCTCGAGTACGGCCAGCGCCTGACCCTGCGCGGGCGCAATGTGCTGGCCCCGGATGCCACCCGCAGCACCGGTCGCTTCCTGTTCGAGGGCGCACTGCACGGCGGTGCGCAGGCGCTGGGCGTGGCCGCCGGACTGCAGGTCGGTGCCAGTGCCGACCTGGTTGAACTTGACGCTGCGCATCCCGCGCTGCAGGCGCGACAGGACGACGCATGGCTTGACAGCTGGGTGTTCGCCGCACGTAATGGCGCGCTGCGATCGGTCTGGCGCCATGGCCGCCAGTGCGTGGCCGACGGCCGCCACCTGCAGCGCGAGGCGATCACCAGCGCCTTCGCCGCCGCCCTGAAGGGCGTGCTGGCCTGATCGCCTCCCGCCACCGAGACCCCATTACGTGAAGGCCAGCAAGTCCGCCACGCTCAACCAGCGTATCCGCAGCGATCTGGAAAGCCGCATCCTCAGCGGAGAGTGGGCGCCGGGCTTCCGTATTCCGTACGAGCACGAGCTGATGGAGCAGTACGATTGCTCGCGGATGACGGTGAACAAGGTGCTGACCGCATTGGCCGAGAGCGGCATGATCGAGCGCCGCCGTCGCGCCGGCTCGTTCGTGGCGCGGCAGCCGCCGCACCTGGAGCAGGTGGCGCTGGAGATCCCCGATATCGCGATGGAGGTCGGCTCGCGCGGCCATCAGTATGGCTACCGCCTGCTGCAACGCGAACAGCGCCTGGCCGACGCCGGCAATGCCGGTGAAGTGGAGCTGGCCGGGCAGCAGAAGCTGCTGGCGATGCGCTGCCTGCACCTGGCCGATGGTCGCCCGCTGGCGCTGGAACACCGCTTGATCAGTCCGGTGGGCGTGCCCGAGGTGCTGGAGGTCGATTTCAACACCACAGCGCCGGGCAGCTGGCTGCTGCAGAACGTGTCATGGACCCGGGCCCAGCACCGCATCAGTGCCTGGGGCGCGGACAGCGCCACGGCCAAGCTGCTGGACGTGAAGCCCGGCACCGCCTGCCTGGTGATCGAGCGCCTGACCTGGCGCGGTGAACAGCCGATCACCCGCGTGCGGCAGGTGTTCCTGGGCGACGCCTGGGATCTGGTGGCGCGCTTTGCGCCTGGGGCGCGCTAGGGGGCCATCCACGCATGGCGTGGATCTACTGGTGCGGAACGTCTGTCGCCTTGAACTCTGTCGGGGCGTGTGTACGATGTGTATCGTCCCTGCATGAAGAGCAGGGAGCTCATCCGGGATCTGGAAGCGGCAGGTTGGACCTGTCGGCGGATTCGCGGATCCCATCATGTATTCGTGCACCCGCAGTGCCCTCACATCATCACCGTGCCTCATCCAAGGAAGGATCTGGGAAAGGGGCTGGTGCTGGCGTTGCGGAAGCTCGCAGGGCTGACGTAGGAGGTCCCATGCGCTATCCAGTCTTGATCGAGGCAGGCGATGAACGTACCGCGTGGGGCGTCGTCGTTCCGGATCTGCCCGGGTGCTTCTCGGCGGCCGACACGCTTGATGATGCGCTCAGCGCTGCGGAAGAGGCTGCGCTTGCCTGGATCGACGCGGCCCTGGATGACGGGCGCTCGATTCCGACACCTTCCGCACCCCAGAAGATCGCCGCCGAGGCATCAAGGGACACCCGCTGGATTCTTGCCTACATCTGCATTGACCCGGCGCTGCTGGACGACACCATCGAGCGGGTCAACATCAGCCTGCCACGCCGGATCCTGGCGAGACTGGATGCGCAGGCAAGAGCGGCGGGTGAATCGCGTTCCAGCTACATCGCCCATCTGGCTGCATTGGGCTGAGCAGGCGCGATGTAGAGCCGAGCCATGCTCGGCTGCTGTTGCGCGACGCGCGATGAGTCGAGCGTGGCTCGACTCTGCAGGTGGCATCCACGCATGGCGTGGATCTGCCGGATTCGCCCATCAATACGTAGCGCACTGTCGCCAGCGCACCGGCTCATCCACGCCGGGGCGGGCATTGAGCTGGATGCGCACGTTGCGCAGCGCGGGGTAGTGCAGCACTTCCTCGCAGACCCGTGGCCACACCGCGTCCAGTTCACCGGTGCGGTTGATCGCCAGGGTCTGCCGGGTCAGCCACACGCCGCTGGCAATGCCGGGCTTGCCGGCCAGCGCACGGGCCAGCTCGGCCTGGTAGCGATCCAGGGTGGCCGCATCCGGGTTCGGATTGCGGCGCGCGTCAGTATCCGAGGGGGTCGGTGCAGTGGCCGGTGCTGCCGCAGCCGGGGCCGGCTCGGTTGCGGGTGCGACCGCAGGCGCCGCCGCCATCGGTGCAGCTGCAACAGGCCTGGCCTCTTCCATGTGCAGCCCCTGCAGGCCCAGGCCGACCAGCAACCCGAGCGTGACCGAGCCCAGTGCGGCTATGGCGATCCGGCGCAGCGCCTCATGCCTGGCGCTGGCGCGCACGCGCGCTTCGATGTCGCCCGGCAGGTAGGGTTGCAGCAGTGGCCACAGGCGTGGGCCGTCCAGCACTTCAACCGCCTGCTTTTCCGCAGCACTGCGGCCATCGCGTTCGATCCGGCCCTCGGTCAGCAGTACACCGCCCCTGGCGCCGGCCAGGCGTGCAGCCGCGCCCAGTTCATTCACCGCGGCGGTGCCGATGCGGTAGGCCAGGCCGTGCTTGCATGACACCAGCCACTGGTTCGGGCCGTCGCTGAGCAGGAAATCACTGCTCGGCTCGCGGGATTCCTCGGAAGGGTCATTCAGTTCGCGCAGGCCACGCTGCTCGCGCAGCATGCGCTTGACCAGTACCGAGAATTCGCGCCAGTGCATGCCGGCCAGGGCCTGCAGGCCGAGTTGCATCTCCTTCTGCCGCCGCTTGATCCACCACAGATAGACAACGGCAAGGGAACAGCTAAACAGGGCCGACAGCAGGGCCAGGATCCAGGGGAGCATGCAGGAGGTGCGCGGAGGGGGCGAGTGCGGAAGACGACAGTGTAAAGGTCGTATCGCGCCGCTGGGTCAGGAGGTTCCTGACAGGAAATGTGACGGCGCACGCAGATTCGGCATACGACGGACACGAAAAACCCGCCAATCCTGAAGCCGTGAGGGGAGGGAACAAACGGCAGCCGAAGCGATTGGCGGGTTGCTCGCGATTGTCAATCAAAATTTATTGCATTGCAACAATGGCGGTCAGGGCACGCTGTCCGGTGACTGATGGCTGCCCGGGGCGGGAGCGTCGGCGCCGGAGGCGGCGCGGTTCTCCAGCTTGGCCAGGCGCGCATGCAGTGCATCGATGCGGGCTTCCAGCGCCGTCACTTCGTCGGCGGTGGGTACATGCAGGCGCTTGAGGACGCCCTGCACCTGGTCGTCGAAGGCCTTTTCGACCTTGTTCCAGGTGCCGGAGGCCTTTTCGCGGGCTTCGTCCAGCGACGATTCCACGTTGTCGCGCCAACCCGGGCCCTGCTCGCCGTTGCGTTCACGGCGGCGTGCCTCCCAGGCTTCGCCTTCCTTCACCAGGCCATCGAAGAAGCGGCTGCCTTCGGCCTGGGCACGGCCCAGCGCGCCGAGGCCGGCCAGCCAGACCTGCTGCGCGGAGTCGCTGATCTTGCGCGAGAAGCGCTCGGCCTGGTCACCGAAAGAAGCGTCGTCGTTGCGGCGGTCGTCGTTCTCGTACTGGTTCATCGCACTTCCCGTGGGAGTTGGGCCTGCCCCGAGAGTAGCGCGCGTTGGCGTTGCACGGCCGTGATGGCCGCCGTCGGGATTCAGCCCAGCTTTTCCTTCAGCACGCGCTGGATCTCGCCTTCGACCATGCCCTTCATCGCCGACAGCAGGAAGCCCAGCTTGGCGGTCACGCGCACGGCGCCCGGCTGCAGTTCGATCGCGCCGTCCACGCCGCTGCCGGAGAAATTCAGCACATCGGCGGTCCACGAGGACTTCAGGCCGAAGCGCTCGGACAGCTTGGCGGCAACCTGTTCGATTGCCGCGCGCGCCTGTGCGTCGGGCAGGGCGTGGGCGTGGCGGACATCGATGGTGGACATGCAGGCTCCTGGCGCAGGGCGGGGATGATCAATGAGGGCGAGCATTGTGCGCATCGAGGGCCTTCGCGCCAAGCACTCATCGCAGGTTCTTCTTCGTTGGCGGCCAACCTGCTAGGCTGCGCCGCGTGCAGAACCTGCTTGTTCACTTCAGTCAGCAACAACAGCCCGACCAGCCCCTGCGGCCCGGGGTGCAGCGCATCGTGCGCCAGGCCAACGGCAGCGTGCGGCTCGGCGACGCCGGCAACGGCGCCCTGCTGCTGGCGCAGTTCTGCATGGACGACCGCGGCCTCTGGCTGCAGGTCGGCAACGGTATCCGCGGCATCCACGTGAACGGCCGGCCGGTGCGCCGGATGGCCCTGCTGCGTGCAGGCGACGCAGTGTATGTGGATGGCGTGGAGATGGTGCTGCAGGGTGAGGTCGAAAGCCTGTTGCAGGCGCCGGCGCCGAAAAACGAAGAGGTCAGCGACGAACAGCAGCGCCTGCTGCGCGGTGTCGGTGGCCTCCATCATGGGCGCGGCTTCAATCTGTCGCGGGCCCGCCTGATTGGCCGCGGCAGCGAGGCCGACATCGCCATCGATGACCCGGCGTTCGCCGAGCAGCACGCCCGCGTAGAAGTGCACGGCGAGCGCGTACTGCTTCGCGACCTGGGCAGTGCCGACGGTACCCGGGTCAACGGCGTGGCCGTGCGCCACTGCTGGCTGCAGGCCGGCGACCAGGTGGTGTTCGATGGCCAGCACCGTTTCGTGCTGGAAGTACCGCATGATCCGCGTCGGCGACCGCTGCCGGTCGAGGACGAGTCGAGCCAGGATGCCGAGCAGGCGTCGGTGCTGCCGGCTGCACCGCGCAAGGTGCGGCGCTGGCCGTGGCTGCTGGCGAGCGCACTGCTGCTGGCCGCGCTGCTCAGCCTGCTGCTCTGGTTCGGCGCGCGCTGACCTGAACCCTCGGGGGCCGCTCTGGTGGGTGCCGACCTTGGTCGGCACGCTTCTTCGGCGGGCTTGACGCCTGACGGCGTACGCCGACCAAGGTCGGCGGCTACCGGCACCATGCTGGCGGCGAATGGATTCCAATGAAACCAAATTTCCCTTGCCGCACTAGGCCGCAAGGCTGGTGCACTGCGGCATACTACGGGTCTTGCCCCACAGGTGTGACATGACGCGCGCGTTCAACTTCAGTGCCGGCCCTGCAACCTTGCCGGAATCGGTCCTGCGCCAGGCGCAGGCGGAAATGCTGGACTGGCACGGGTCCGGCGCCTCGATCGTGGAAATGAGCCATCGCGGCGCGGAGTTCATGTCCGTGGCGGCCGAGGCCGAGGCCGACCTGCGGCGCCTGCTCGACATCCCCGACGACTATGCGGTGCTGTTCCTGCCCGGTGGCGCCACCACCCAGCAGGCGCTGATCCCGCTCAACTTCGCCGCCCCCGGCCAGCGCGCCGACTACGTGGTCAGCGGCCACTGGGGCAAGACCGCGGTCAAGCAGGCCGGTGTCTACGTCGACGTCAACATTGCCGCCAGCAGCGAGGCCGATGGCTACCGCACGCTGCCGCCGCGTGCCGACTGGCAGCTCTCGCCTGAGGCCGCCTACGTGCACATCACCGCCAACGAGACCATCCACGGCGTCGAGTTCCGTGATGTGCCCGACACCGGCAATGTCCCGTTGATCGCCGACTTCAGTTCGTCCATCGCCAGCGAGCCGCTGGACGTGCGCCGCTACGGCGTGATCTACGCCGGCGCGCAGAAGAACCTCGGCCCGGTCGGCATCGCGGTGATGATCATCCGCCGTGACCTGCTTGAACGCAGTGGCCAGCCGCGCGCGGACATCTTCGATTACCGCTCGCACGTCGCCCGCGATTCGATGCTCAATACCCCGCCGACCTGGAACTGGTACCTGGCCGGGCTGGTGTTCAAGTGGATGCTGGCCGAAGGTGGCGTGGCCGAGTTCGCCAAGCGCAACGCCGCCAAGGCCGCCCTGGTGTACGGCGCCATCGACGGCTCCGGTGGCTTCTACCGCAACGAAGTCGCGCATGCGGCGCGTTCGCGGATGAACATCCCGTTCTTCCTGCCCGATGCCGACCTCGATGCCCGCTTCGTGGCCGAAGCCAAGGCCGCCGGCCTGCTGGCGCTGAAGGGGCACAAGGTGGTCGGGGGCATCCGCGCCTCGCTGTACAACGCCATGCCGCTGGCCGGGGCCGAGGCGCTGGTCGCCTTCATGGCCGATTTCCAGCAGCGTCACGGTTGAGCAATGAACGGCGCGCACCGTCGGGTGCGTGCCCCGCAACAAGGAACTCCGATGGCAAGCAGCAAATCCAGCAAGAAGGCGCCGAAGAAGGCCGAACCGGCCAAGGGCAGCGCGCCCGCCAGGGCGAAGGGCAAGGCCAAGGCCGCCTCGAACCCGGCACCGACCCTGGCGCCGCTGGCGTTGGCCGATGTGCGCTCGAAGATCGACCAGATCGACCGTGACATCCAGAACCTGATCGCCGAGCGCGCGCGCTTCGCCCATCAGGTGGGCAAGGCCAAGGGCAAGCTCGCCGCCGCCGTCGACTACTACCGCCCCGAGCGCGAAGCGCAGGTGCTGCGCATGGTGGTGGACCGCAACGAAGGCCCGCTCAGCGACGAGCTGCTGGTGCATGTCTATCGCGAGATCATGTCGGCCTGCCTGGCCCAGCAGGAGCCGCTGAAGATCGGCTACCTCGGCCCGGAAGGCACCTTCAGCCAGCAGGCCGTGCTCAAGCACTTCGGCCGCTCGGCGCTGGGCCTGCCGATGGCGAGCATCGAAGAAGTATTCCAGGAAGTGGAAGCGGGCAACGCCGATTTCGGCGTGGTGCCGGTGGAGAATTCGGGGCAGGGCACCATCCAGATCACCCTGGACATGTTCCTGACCTCCAACCTGAAGATCTGCGGCGAAGTGGAACTGCGCGTGCAGCAGTACCTGATGTCGCGCAGCGGCCGCATCGAGGACATCGAGCGCATCTACGCACACCCGCAGTCGTTCATGCAGACCTCGGCCTGGCTGCGCGCCAACCTGCCGAAGGCCGAGAAGATTCCGGTGTCGAGCAATGCCGAAGGCGCGCGCCGTGCGCGCAACGCCGACGATGCAGCGGCCATCGGTGGCGAGAGCGCCGGCCATGTGTACGGCCTGAAGAAGGTGGTCACCAAGCCGATCCAGAACGACGCCGACAACACCACCCGCTTCCTGGTGGTGGGCCGCAACATCTTCCCGACCTCCGGCCATGACCGCACCTCGGTGCTGGTGTTCATCCATGACAAGCCCGGTGCGCTGTTCGACGTGCTCAGCCCGTTCGCCCGCCATGGCATCAGCATGAACCGCATCGAGTCGCGCCCGTCGCACCACGGCAAGTGGGAATACGGCTTCTTCATCGACCTGGCCGGCCATATCGACGACGCGCCGATGCAGGCCGCGCTGGCCGAACTGGAAGCGCACTCGGCGCAGATCAAGGTGCTGGGTTCCTATCCGGTGGCCGTGCCCTGAGTGCTGCTGTGGCGGCTGCGGCCGCTGCCCCCTGATGCATCGCCGGCGCTGTCGGCGTTTACGGAATGATCGAACGATGAGCAACGCGCAACACTGGATTGCCCGCAAGGGCCAGCCGCTGCAGGGCAGCCTGACCATTCCCGGCGACAAGTCGGTCTCGCACCGCTCGGTGATGTTCGCCGCGCTGGCCGATGGCACCTCGCATATCGACGGCTTCCTGGAAGGCGAAGACACCCGCGCCACCGCGCGCATCTTCAGCCAGCTGGGCGTGCGCATCGAAACGCCGAGCCCGTCGCAGCGCATCGTGCACGGCGTCGGCCTCGACGGCCTGAAAGCACCGGACGCGCCGTTGGACTGCGGCAACGCCGGTACCGGCATGCGCCTGCTGGCCGGCCTGCTGGCCGGGCAGGCGTTTGATTGCACGCTGATCGGCGATGAATCGCTGTCTGGCCGCCCGATGCGCCGCGTCACCGGCCCGCTGTCGCAGATGGGTGCAAAGATCGATACCGAGAGCGATGGCACGCCGCCGCTGCACGTGCATGGCGGCCAGACGCTGCACGGCATCGACTTCGCCTCGCCGGTGGCCAGCGCACAGATCAAGTCGGCCGTACTGCTGGCCGGCCTGTATGCGCAGGGCGAAACCCAGGTGACCGAACCGCACCCGACCCGCGACTACACCGAGCGCATGCTGTCCGCGTTTGGCGTGGACATCGAATTCTCGCCGGGCAAGGCGCGCCTGCGCGGTGGCCAGCGCCTGCGTGCCACCGACATCGTGGTGCCGGCCGACTTCTCCTCGGCCGCGTTCTACCTGGTGGCGGCCAGCATCATTCCCGGCTCCGAGCTGCGCCTGAAGCAGGTCGGCCTGAACCCGCGCCGCACCGGCCTGCTGCATGCGCTGCGCCTGATGGGCGCAGACATCACCGAAGAGAACCCGGCCGAGCAGGGCGGTGAACCGGTGGCTGATCTGCTGGTGCGCTACGCGCCGCTGAAGGGCGCGCGCATTCCGGAAGCGCTGGTGCCGGACATGATCGATGAGTTCCCGGCGCTGTTCGTGGCCGCTGCCGCCGCCGAGGGCGAGACCGTGGTCAGCGGCGCCGCCGAGCTGCGGGTCAAGGAATCCGATCGTCTGGCTGCGATGGCCACCGGCCTGCGCGCGCTGGGCATGCAGGTGGACGAAACCGAAGATGGCGCCACCTTGCACGGCGGTGCGCGCCTGGGCAGCGGCACCATCGAAAGCCA
Organism: Stenotrophomonas sp. GD04024; assembly: GCF_029837545.1. NCBI lineage: Bacteria > Pseudomonadati > Pseudomonadota > Gammaproteobacteria > Lysobacterales > Lysobacteraceae > Stenotrophomonas > Stenotrophomonas sp. GD04024. Next base: position 15,028 of record NZ_JAOEDV010000082.1, read on the forward strand.
CGGCGACCACCGCATTGCCATGGCGTTCGCCATCGCCGGCCAGATCAGCGATGGCGAAGTGCGCATCAACGACATCGCCAACGTCGCCACATCCTTCCCGGACTTCGACGGCCTGGCACGCAGCGCCGGGTTCAACCTGGCCTGAGCGGCCACGTCCGGCGGACGACACAACCCGGTAGGTGCCAACCCTGGTTGGCACGCTTTCATCAACCGGTAGGTGCCAACCTTGGTTGGCACGCCTTCATCAACCGGTAGGTGCCAACCTTGGTTGGCACGCCTTTCCATATAAAAAGACGGAGGCCGAAGCCTCCGTCGAAACATCACGAACCCCTCGTCCGCGATCAACGCTGCTCGGTACGGAAATCCACCGGAACCCGCACCACGCTTGCTACTGCGCGGCCGTCATGCACCGCAGGCTGGAACTTCCAGTTCTGCACGGTGTTGAGCACCGCACGATCCAGGTCGCGGCTGCGCTCGCCACTGCGCGAAACAATCGCAGCATTGGCGACATTGCCGCGGGTATCGACATTCAGGCTGGCGATCACGCTGCCCTGCACGCCACTACGAAGTGCAGCGGCGGGGTAGGTCGGCATGCGGTTGCTGGCCAGCGGGCGCGCTTCACGATTGCGCACCACCGGCGCGGCCTTGCGCTGGCTGGAAGCCGGTGCGGCCTGGCGCACGGCAGGCGCCGCAGCATCGGCAACCGCGGCCTGCTCAGGGGCCGGCAGCATGCGCTCGCCAACCGGTGCCGGCGCCACATCTTCCTGGTTCGAGTGACGCAGCCACAGCAGGGCGGCCGCGAACATCGCCACGATCAGCGCGATCCACATCCACGGTGATGTGGGCCTGTGCTGCACGCTGGAATCCTGCTGCAGCTGCGGCGAATGGAGGTCTTCGTGGGTGGTGGCAGTCATCGCAAACTCCTTCCGTCAATGGACGACGTGGGCAGTGTTGCCCGAGCCATGGACGAGGAGTGTCAGCGTTGCGTCAACGCAACCGGCAGGGTTCAGTTTGCCTGCCGGCAAGCGTTCAGTTACTGCGTCTTGAAGTCGAACGGCACTTCAATGCTGCCGGGTACGGCCTGGCCGTTGCTCTGCGCCGGAGTAAAGCGCCAGCGGCGCACTGCATCGGTGGCGGCACGGTCGAGCTCGCGTGAGCCACTGCGCTGGATCACCGTGGCGTTGTTCGGATAGCCGGTGGCATCCACATCCACGCGCACCACCACGCTGCCGGTCTCACCGGCACGCAGGGCGGCGGCAGGATAGGCAGGCGGCGGCGACTGGCCGGCAATCGGCATCGGCTGGCTGTTGCCGGTGGCCGCCGGCGCAGGGCCCGGTGCAGCCGGGGCCGCTTCCGCCACCGGGGCAGGCGGCGGCGGGGCGGTTTCGACCAGCTTCGGGGCTTCTTCCTCCACCGGGGCCGGTTTGGCATCGGGCATGTCGCTGGAGCCCGCGGCCGCGGCCAGCGGCTCCGGCAATGGCTCCACCTGGGCCGTTTCCTGCGGGGTCTGCGCGGCCGGGTCGGCGCGGAAGAATTCCTTGTCGCGGCCGGTCAGCCAGACCAGCACGAACAGCAGGATGCCCACGCCGAACGCGATGCCGGCGATCTTCAGGGCGTTGCGCGGGATATGCACAGTGAACGACTTGGCGGACGACGAGCGGGGTGCAGACATGGACCGGACCAGTACGGAATAGCCCGATTCTGCCACGGCGGGAATGAACCGGGCGGCAGAAATCCGTATAACAAGCGATAATCCCGTCCCTGATACCCACCACGACACCTGCCATGCTTGATCCAGCCCTGCTCCGCCACCAGCCCGCCGACCTCGCCGAACGCCTGCGCACCAGCCGCGGCTTCGAGCTCGACGTGTCTGCCCTGGAGTCCCTGGAGGCCGATCGCAAGCGTATCCAGGTGCGTACCCAGGAGCTGCAGAGCCTGCGCAACAGCCGTTCCAAGGCCATCGGCCAGGCCAAGGCCAAGGGCGAGGACGTCTCGGCCATCATGGCCGAGGTCGCCGCGTTCGCCGACGAACTGAAGGCCTCGGAAGTGGCGCTGGACGAGCTGCGCGAGAAGATCGATGCGATCTCGATGGGCATCCCGAATATTCCGGCCGATGACGTGCCGGCCGGGGCCGACGAGAACGACAACGTCGAGCAGGCGCGCTGGGGTACCCCGCGCCAGTTCGATTTCAAGGTGCTGGATCACGTCGAACTCGGCGCCCGCAATGGCTGGCTGGACGGCGAGACCGCCGCCAAGCTGTCCGGCTCGCGCTTCACCGTGCTGCGCGGCCCGATCGCGCGCCTGCACCGTGCGCTGGCCCAGTTCATGGTCGACCTGCATACCGGCGAGCACGGCTATGAAGAGACCAACGTACCGCTGCTTGTCAACGCCGATTCGCTGCGTGGCACCAGCCAGCTGCCGAAGTTCGAGGACGACCTGTTCAAGACCGCCGTGGGTGATTCCACGCGTTACCTGATCCCGACCTCGGAAGTGCCGCTGACCAACATCGTGCGCGACGAGATCGTGGATGCCGAGCGCCTGCCGCTGCGCATGACCGCGCATTCGATGTGCTTCCGCGCCGAGGCTGGCAGCGGTGGCCGCGACGTGCGCGGCATGATCCGCCAGCACCAGTTCGAGAAGGTCGAGCTGGTCTCGATCAGCCGCCCGGAAGACAGCGACGCCGAGCACCAGCGCATGACCCGCTGCGCCGAAGTGGTGCTGGAAAAGCTGGGCCTGCCGTACCGCAAGGTGCTGCTGTGCACCGGCGACATGGGCTTCTCGGCGATCAAGACCTACGACCTGGAAGTCTGGCTGCCGTCGCAGGAGACCTACCGCGAGATTTCCTCGTGCTCGAACTGCGGTGATTTCCAGGCCCGCCGCATGCAGGCCCGCTGGCGCAACCCGGCCACCGGCAAGCCGGAGCTGGCGCACACCCTGAATGGCTCGGGCGTGGCGGTGGGCCGCGCGATGATCGCGGTGATGGAGAACTACCAGAACGCCGACGGCAGCATCACCGTGCCGGAAGCGCTGCGCCCGTACATGGGCGGCCTGGAAACCATCGCCTGACTCCCTGATCGGGCGGGTGCCATGCGTGCATGGCACCGCTGCGGCTCTGGTGGATACCATGCTTGCATGGCATTGCCGTGGCTCTGGTGGGTGCCATGCTTGCATGGCACCTCAGTGGCTCGGGTGGGTGCCATGCTTGCATGGAACCGAATGCACGCACGGCGTGGATCTACAATGCCGGTTACATCTACGCCCTGCGTCAATGAACTACCGCGATCACTCCATGACGCGCACCTTCTCCAACGGCACCCATCCGGGTTCGCCCGTTTCCGGTACGCACCACGCCCAGCCATTGAGCGTGCGTTCCCCGCGCAGCACCTGCCCGGGATCCACATCCAGTTCCCGCGCGCAGTAAGCCTCCGTGGCAAAAGCGCCACCCTGCGCATCGCGGCCGATCACCGGCGCCGGCACGAAACCGGGCTGCTGTCCCTCGGCTTCGCAAAGGAACCAGTCGTCCCAGCCCTCCGGGCCTTCATAACGCTCGCCCACCACCAGCGCCTGGCCGCGGCGTAGGGTGATCGGGTGCGGAAATTCGCTGCGGTGCGCAGCCGTCACGATGTAGTTCATGCCTCAGCCTAACGCGTCGCCCAAGAAA
>NZ_JAOEDV010000083.1:0-18225 GCF_029837545.1 Stenotrophomonas sp. GD04024
CCGCCCCGATACCGCATCAGAACCGGTAGCGTGCCCCCAGCGAGACGAACTGCCCGCGCAGGTTGTACTGGCTGATGTCGAAGCCGTTGGAGCCACCGGCCGGATCGAACGGCGGGTCCTTGTCGGTCAGGTTCAGCACCGACAGTGACAGCGTGGTGTTGGCAATGCCTTCGTACGCCACGTACAGATCCAATTGGTGATACGGCTTGACGCGGTCGCGCAGGCCCGGGTTGCTGGTCGCCGTCGCCACGCGCTGGTCGTAGCCGCTCACGTACTGCAGGCTCAGCGTGCTGCTCCAGTCACCCACCGCCCAGTTCAGCGAGGTGGTGCCGCGGGTGCGCGGCAGTGCGCCGTGGCGGTTGTTGCCGGCACCGTCATACGGGGCCTGGCCGGCCACCAGCGGCTGCTTGAAGCTGAGCAGGTGGCTCCAGCTGCCGGCCACGGTGAAGCTGCCCCAGCCGTCGGTGCGGAAGGTGCGGGTGGCGTCCAGGTCCAGCCCCGAGGTGGTCAGCTCGCCCTGGTTGGCGTACTGGTTGGTGATGAACTGGATGCGTCCTTGTGCATCACGCTGCACGCGGCCGGGGAACAGGGTCGGGTTGTCGACGATGAACTGCGCGCTGTCCGGCTTGACCAGGTTGTCCTGCTCGATGCGGTACCAGTCCAGGCCGATGCTGGTGTCGCCATCCGGCGACCACACCGCACCCACGTTGAAGTTGCGCGAGCGCTCGGCCTTCAGGTCCGGGTTGCCGGTGCGGATGTTGGTGACGCCACGGCTGCCACCGGGCTGTAGCGGATCCAGCGGATCGATCAGCGAGCCGTAGCTGACGGTCTGGCCCGGCGCGATCTCAGGCAGCGAGGGGGCGCGGAAACCACGTGAGAACGAGCCGCGCAGCAGCAGGCTGTCCAGCGGCTGCCAGCGCAGCGCCACTTTCGGCGAGAACGCCTTGCCGAAGTCATCGTAGTGGTCGCCGCGACCAGCCAGCTGCAGCTCCAGCGTGCGATGCAGCGGCACGCTCAGTTCGGCGTACGCGGCACTGACCTGGCGCTCGCCGTTGACCACGTTGATGGCCGGGCGCAGTTCGGTACCGGACAGCACCTGCGCGCTGGTACGCGCATCCAGCGATTCCTTGCGGAACTCGGCACCCCAGGCGAAGCCGACCGTGCCGGCCGGGAGTTCCCACAGCGAGGTCGATGCTTTGACGTTCAATGAGTGCAGCTTGTACCAGCCCGGTCGCTTGGTCTGCAGGCGCAGGGCATCCAGCGCGCCCGGCGCGCTGGACGGATTGAGGAAGTTGTAGCTGCCATCGCGCAGGGTCTGCTCGAACGCGTAGCGGTTGACGAAGTTGTCGACATACTCGCGCTGCGCACTCTGCGAGGTCAGCGCCGCCGCCTCCCAATCCCAGCGTTCACCGCTGCCGCGCACGCCGGCCAGCGCGCGGTAGAACACCTGGGTGTTGTCCTTCAGGCGCGGGCCGAGATCGAAGAAGGTGTACTCGAACGGCAGCGGCGTGCTGCCCGGGTTGTTCGGGTGGCCAACCGGCAGCACCGCCGGCACGTCGATCAGGGTGCCGGTGGCCGGGTTGTACGCACGCAGGCCCGGGCCGACGGTGAGCGGCGCGCTGAAGATCTGGTCGGCCTTGTTGTGGCTGTACAGCACGTCGGCGAACGCTTCGACGCTGTCGTTGAAGCGGTAGGTCGCACTCAACGACGCCTGCAGGCGCTCGGCGCCGGGCTGCAGCGTCTTGAACGGCTGTGCGTTGAAGGCGCAGGCCTGGCCGGGCAGGGTGCTGCCGAAATCGCTGTACGGCCGCAACTGGCTGCCATCGGGGCAGTTGGCGAATGGCTGCGGTGCGCGTGGGTTGGACAGCCAGTTGCCACCGGCAGTGGACCAGCCGGCCAGGCGGCCACCGGGCTTGTCGCGGAAATCGCCGCTGCGGGTGTAGGCGCGCTGATCGGCGTCGAGGCGATCTCGCTTGAGCAGGTCCAGCCCGAACAGCACGTTCCAGCCCTGCTGTTCGAGGTCGCCGAACCCAGCGAGAAGATTGGCTTTGCGTTCGTTCAAGCCGTCCTGGGTAGCGGTACCGAAACCGCCGCCGACCTCCACGCCCTGGAAGTTCCTGCGCAGGATGATGTTGATGACGCCGGCGATGGCATCGGAGCCATACACCGCCGAGGCACCGTCCTTCAGCACTTCGATGCGTTCGACCGCGCTGATCGGCAGCGCGTTGAGGTCGACGAAGGTGTCCTGCGTGTTGAGCGCGAAGCCGAAGTTGGACACGCGGTAGCCGTTGACCAGCACCAGCGTGTTCTTCGGCGACAGGCCACGCAGGCCGATCGAGGCCGAGCCGGCGGCGAAACTGCCGGTGTACTGCTCGTCGAAGCTGTTGCCGGCATTGGCCGACAGGTTGCGCAGCACGTCGGTGAGGGTGGAGCGGCCGGTCTGTTCGATCTGTTCGCGGCTCACGATCTGCACCGGGTTGGGCCCGGCGGTATCGCTGCGCTTGATGTTGGAGCCGGTCACCAGCACGGCGCCCAGGGTGGTGCTGTCCTTGCCGGTGTCTGCAGTTTCAGCGGCGCCGGCAGTTCCGGCGGAAAGGCCCAGCGCGATGGCGCCGGCAAGCAGGTTCAGGGTGGTGCGGTACATGAAAGCGACAACGCCGAACGGGGAGGAGCCTTCAGTACCGCACGCGACTGCACGCGCCTTCCAATGACGAAAGCGCATTCAGTTATACATCACAGGTTCTTAACGAAATGACTCGGTTGGTGCGGGCCGTTGGTCCGCGCGCTGCTGTAGAGCCGAGCCTACGCTCGGCTCCGCACACTGACCGGAAAGCAGCCGAGCATGGCTCGGCTCTACAGAAGGCAATGCCAGCCCATCAAGGCCGCAGCAGCACCTTGCCGTTGCGACCCGAGCCGCCCGCGGCCTTCGCTGCCTGGGCAATATCATCCAGTGCGAAGACCCGCTCCACTGGCAGGGTCAGTTCGCCGCCGGCGGCGCGCTTCAGCAGTTCGCCGACCAGCCGCCGCTTGTCCTCCACCGCCATCGCCTGGCTGACCTTGCTGCCCCAGAAGCCCTTCACCGTGGCCTCCTTGTAGATCAGGCCACCGGCGGGGATGTGCATCGGCTGGCCGCTCATCACGCCGAACGAGACCAGGGTGCCGTGGTGGCCAAGCAGGTCGACCAGGTCGCCGCTGGCGTCGCCGCCGATGGAATCGACTGCCGCCGCTGCCTGCGCTTCGCCCGTTGCGGCGCGCACGCGATCCTTCCAGCCGTCCACCGAGGTATCAAATACGTGATCGATGCCGAGTGCCTGCAGCTGCGCCACCGCGTCGGCGTTGCGCACCAGGTTGGCCACGTGCACGCCGCGCGCCCGCGCCAGCATCGCCAGCGACTTGCCGACGGCCCCGTTGGCGGTGTTCTGCACGATCCACTGGCCCGGCTCGACGTGCAGGAACTCCAGCAGCATCAGCGCGCTCAGCGGCATCGCGATCAGCTGTGCGGCCATCTCGTCGGCGATGGCGTCCGGCATCGGAATCACCATGCGCGCCGGTGCGATGAACGCTTCGGCCCAGGTGCCGTGCACCGAGGCGGCGGCCACGCGCTGGCCGATCCGCAGGCCCTCGACGCCTTCGCCAAGCGCATCGACCACGCCCAGTGCCTCACTACCAGCGATGGCCGGCAGGGTCGGCTTGTAGCCATACAGGCCACGCACGGTCAGCAGGTCGTGGTTGTGGATCGAGGCCAGCACGGTACGGATGCGCACCTCGCCGGGGCCGGGTTCGGGCAGGGCCACATCGGCAACGGCAAGGACGTCGGCCGGGTCGGCGAAGGAAGCGTACTGGGCAGCGCGCATGGGCTGTGTTCCGGGGAAAGTGGAGGTTGTATCGAACTGGGGACGAGGGCGCGTTCGACAAGGCGCCGCCGCTGCAACACGGCATCCTGCGACGGATCGTCGCGTCATGTCGCGATTACCTCATCTTGTGTTGACGACTCGGAATATCCCCACTATGTTGTGGCCGTCACTCCCGGTCAGCCGCCGCCGCCGGACATGTAGCAAACGTCCCGCGGCCCGCCCCTGAAGGCTTGCCGTGTCGACGCGGCCGCCATCGCGCGGACACAGGTCGCCCCCACGGCCCGGATACCGGCCGCAGGCGCAGGCGCATGCCGACGACCTGATGATCCCGTGCGTTGGCATCCCACCCCGATCGCCCCGTGCGCCGGTATCGCGTGCAGGGCTGCCACGGCATCGACGCCCCTGTGCGTGCGAGCCTGGAGACGCAGGACCATGACCGACAACACCTACCGCGCGGCCGATCTGGCCGGCGCCGGCGACGCTTTGCGCGCTGGCGGCGAGCGCGTGCCGACCTGGATCACCAAGGAGGCCGGCAACCGTCGCCTGCCGTTCGACGCCGAGCGCCTGCAGCGCAGCATCGATACCGTGCACGCGGAGTTCCCGCAGCTGGATGTAAGCGACTATCGCCGCGTGGTGCAGGCGATGGTCGAGCGCAAGCCGAGCCTCAGTGCCGATGACCTGGTCGACCTGCTGATCCGCGAGGCCGAATCGCGCGTGGATCTGGTCGCGCCGGAGTGGGAGCAGTTCGCCGCACGCATCTACCTGCGCCGCCTGTACAAGCGCGCCAGCCGCAATCGCTTCTATGACGTCAGCCTGAAGTACGGCTCGTACGTGGGCCTGCAGGAAAGCCTCGCCGACCGTGGCATCTACAGCAACGACATCCTGCGCTGCTATTCCAAGGAAGAGCTGCAGCAGGCCGGCGAGATGATCGAGCCGGAACGCGATCGCCTGTTTGCCTACAACGGCCTGTACCTGCTGGCCACGCGCTATCTGGCCAGCGACCGCAGCCGCGAGGTCTATGAACTGCCGCAGGAGCGCTGGCTGACCATCGCGCTGTACCTGATGCAGGAAGAAAAGCCGCGGGAGCGGCGCATGCAGCTGGTCGGCGAGGCCTACTGGGCGCTGTCCAACCTGTACATGACCGTGGCCACGCCGACCCTGGCCAACGCCGGCAAGGTCGGTGGCCAGCTGTCCAGCTGCTTCATCGACACGGTGGATGACAGCCTGCAGGGCATCTATGACTCCAACACCGATATCGCGCGCGTGTCCAAGCACGGTGGTGGTGTGGGCGCCTATCTGGGCTACGTGCGCAGCAGTGGCGCACCGATCCGTGGCGTGCCCAATTCCTCCGGCGGCGTGGTGCCGTGGATCAAGCAGCTCAACAACACCGCGGTCTCGGTCGACCAGCTCGGCCAGCGCAAGGGCGCGGTGGCGGTGTACCTGGACATCTGGCACCGCGACATTGAAGCCTTCCTCGATCTGCGCCTGAACAACGGTGACCAGCGCCTGCGCGCGCACGATGTGTTCACCTCGGTGTGCGTGCCGGACCTGTTCATGGAAGCGGTGGAGCGCCGCGCTGACTGGTACCTGTTCGACCCGCACGAAGTGAAGAGCGCCAAGGGCTGGTACCTTCAGGACTTCTACGATGAGAAGCGCGGCTCAGGCAGCTTCCGCGACCGCTATGCCGAACTGGTGGCCGATGAGCGCATCAGTCGCCGCACGGTGAAGGCGATCGACCTGTTCAAGCGGATCATGCTCAGCCAGCTGGAGACCGGCAACCCGTTCCTGTTCTATCGCGACGAGGTCAACCGCAAGAACCCGAACAAGCACGCGGGCATGGTCTATTCCAGCAACCTGTGCACCGAGATCCTGCAGAACATGAGCCCGACGCGGATGATCCAGGAGATCGTCAGCGGCGACCAGATCGTCACCACCCGCCGCGCGGGTGACTTCGTCGTCTGCAACCTGTCCTCGATCAACCTCGGTCGTGCGATCAGTGCGCCGGATGACCTGCTTGCCACCGACGTGCTGGAGCGCCTGATCCCGATCCAGGTGCGCATGCTCGACAACGTGATCGACCTCAACGCGTTGCCGGTGCCGCAGGCCACGATCACCAACCGCAAGTACCGCGCCATCGGCCTGGGCACCTTCGGCTGGCACCACCTGCTGGCGCAGCAGGCGATCCAGTGGGAATCGCCCGATGCCGAACAGCTCGCCGACCGCCTGTACGAGCGCATCAACTTCCTGACCATCCAGGCCAGCGCGCAGCTGGCCAAGGAGAAGGGCAGCTACCCGATGTTCGCCGGCAGCGACTGGCACAACGGACGCTACTTCGGTGACCGTGGCTACAGTGGCGCGGACTGGGACCGCCTGGCCCGCGAGGTCGCCACGCATGGCCTGCGCAACGGCTGGTTGCTGGCGGTGGCGCCGAACATGAGCACCGCGCAGATTGCTGGTTCCACCGCATCGATCGATCCGATCTACAGCGCGTTCTACTACGAGGAAAAGAAGGACTTCCGGCGGCCGGTGGCCGCGCCCGGCCTGTCGCTGGAGACCTGGCCGTACTACGAAAAGGGCGCCTACAAGGTCGACCAGTTCGCCAGCGTGCGCCAGAACGCGCGGCGCCAGCGCCACGTGGACCAGTCGATCAGCTTCAACCTGTACGTGCCCAGCACGATCCGCGCCAGCACGCTGCTGGAGCTGCACCTGAGCGCGTGGCGCGAAGGCCTGAAGACCACCTACTACGTGCGCTCCAACGACATCGACATCAGCGAATGCGAGTGGTGCGCGAGCTGAGCAACGGTCGTGCCGGCTGCTGGCCGGCAACCCCGCGATCCAGGGTAGTGCCGGCCGCTGGCCGGCAACACGATAGAAAGAAAACGAAGGCAGAAAACCATGGCAACCCCCCTCGACCGCATCAAGATCCTCGAACCGCGCCATCCCAACCGCAGCACCGGCATCATCAACGGACGCACCAGCGGCATCCTGAACTGGAACGACATTCCGTATCCGTCGTTCTATCGGGCCTACAAGGAACTGTCGACCAACTTCTGGATCCCCGACGAAGTCGACATGAAGGCCGATGCGCGCCAGTACGGCGAGTTGTCGGGGCGCGAGAAGAATGCCTACGACTCGATCATCGGCCTGCTCGCTACGCTGGATTCGCCGCAGACCCGCTTCATCTACAACGTGGCCGAGTACATCACCGATCCGGCCGCGCATGCCAACGCGGCGATCATCGGCCAGCAGGAGGTGATCCACAACGAGAGCTACAGCTATGTGCTGGCCTCGATCACCGACCTGCCGAACCAGAACCGCGTGTTCGAGCTGGCGCGCACCCATCCGACCATCATCAAGCGCAACGCGCCGATCATGGGCGCGTATGACGACTTCATGCGCGAGAAGACCGCCGAGACGCTGCTGAAGTCGCTGATCCAGTCCTCGATCCTGGAAGGCATCAACTTCTATTCGGGTTTCGCGTACTTCTACAACATGGTGCGGCAGAACCGCATGACCGGCACCGGCAAGATCATCAGCTTCATCAACCGCGACGAGCTGGCTCACACCAAGTTCATCAGCGAGCTGATCCGCGCCATCATCGGCGAGAACCCGGAGCTGCAGACCAACGAACTGACCGCCTATGTGCACCAGGCGTTCGAGCATGCCATCGAGCTGGAGACCCAGTGGTCGTCGGAAGTGCTGGACGGCATCGACGGCATCGATGTGGAGGAGATGACGCGCTACGTGAAGTACCGGGCCAACAAGATGGCCGGCATGCTCGGCATCGAGCGCCTGTACAGCGACACCACCGACAACGTGATGCCGTGGATCAAGGCCTACGCCGACAACTTCACCGAGACCAAGACCGACTTCTTCGAGATGCGCAATGCAAGTTACAAGAAGACCAACGTCGACAACGGCTTCGACGACCTCTGAGCCCGGCGCGGTGCTGCGCATCCTTCTCGTGGTGGCCTCGCTGAGCGGCAACACCCGCGAGCTTGGCCGGCAGATTGCCGGGCGCTGCCGGGCTGCGGGTCATGCGGTGCACTGGCAGGAGGCGGACGACCTGCGCCAGGCGCCACCGCTGGCGGCCGACGAGGCCGACCTGGTGCTGCTGGGCTGCTGGACCGACAACGCCGGCCGCACGCCTGCGGAGATGAAGGCGTGGGTGGCCGGCATCGCCGAGCGCGGCGAGCGGCCGCGGCAGCTGGCGGTGTTTGGTACCGGCGAAACGCAGTGGGGGCAGGAGTACTACTGCGGCGCCGTGCACCGCCTGATCCGCTATTTCGGCAGCGACTACCCGCCGCTGGAGATCGAACAGATGCCGCACGGCGAGCGCCATGCCGCGGCCATCGAGGCCTGGACCGATGGGGTCCTGGCCCATTACTGGAGCAGCACCGATGCAGATCATCGACGCCACCACACCTGAGCAGTTCCAGCAGCTGCTGGCCGAGCACCCGCGGGTGCTGGTGGACTTCCACAAGGACCAGTGCCCGGGATGCCGGATGCTGGAAATGTCGCTGCATCGGGTGGCGAACAGTGTGGCGGGGCAGGGCACGACCCTGTTGCGGGTGCAGCTGGAGGTGCTGGGTGAGGCGTTCTTCAGGGAACTGGGGCTGCGGCAGACGCCGACGCTGTCGCTGTTCCGTGACGGAGACGAACGACAGCGCCTGCCTGGATTCCAATCGCCGCAGCAGATTGAAGCGGCTATCGCGTTGTATCTGTAGGCCGCGATCCCGGCTTATGTAGAGTCGAGCCATGCTCGACTGCCTTTCGCGCGATGCGCGACGAGTCGAGCATGGCTCGACTCTACAACGGGCTATGCGCCGGCGAAGGTATCCACCAGCAGCTTCACGTTCAACACCACGATCACCAGCGCGATGACCCACGCGATGCTGCCCAGCCAGCGTGGCGCCACCAGTGCGCCCATCGTCACCTTGTCGGTCACGATCCGGACCAGCGGAATGATCGCGAACGGCAGCTGCATCGACAGCACCACCTGGCTCAGCACCAGCAGCTTCACCGCGCCCTGGTCGCCGAACAGCACGATCACCACCACCACCGGAATGATCGCCAGCGCCCGGGTGATCAAGCGCCGCAGCCACGGCGGCAGGCGCAGGTGCAGGAAGCCTTCCATCACGATCTGCCCGGCCAGCGTGGCGGTCACCGTGGAGTTCAGCCCCGAGGCCAGCAGGGCGATCGCGAACAGGGTGGCCGCCGCGCCCACGCCCAGCATCGGTGCCAGCAATTGGTGCGCCTGCTCGATGTCTTCTACATCAAAGCGGCCGTTGGCGTGGAACACCGCCGCCGCCAGGATCAGGATGCTGGCATTGATGAACAGCGCGAGGGTCAGCGCGAGGGTGCTGTCGGTGACCGCCCAGCGCAAGGCGCTGCGGCGCCCTTCGTCGGTGCGGGGGTAGGCGCGGGTCTGCACGATGGACGAATGCAGGTACAGGTTGTGTGGCATCACCGTGGCGCCGATGATGCCGATGGCGATGTAAAGCGCATGCGGATCGGTCACCACCTGCGCACGCGGGATGAAGCCGCCGAGTACCGTCATCACCGGTGGCGCGGCCATTGCGATCTGCACCACGAAGCAGGCGAAGATCACCATCAGCAGCGCGATCACGAACGCTTCCAGTGCACGGAAGCCGCGGTTCATCAGCAACAGCACCAGCAGCGTATCCAGTGCGGTGATCACCGCACCCCACAGCAGTGGCAGATCGAACAGCAGTTTCAGCGCGATCGCCGTGCCGATCACCTCGGCCAGGTCGCAGGCGATGATCGCCGCCTCGCACAGTGCCCATAGCGCCAGGTTCACCGGCTTCGGGTAGCGCGCGCGGCAGGCCTGGGCCAGGTCCATGCCGGTGGCGATGCCGAGCCGCGCCGACAGCGCCTGCAGGATCACCGCCATCAGGTTGGAAATGAGGATGACCGACAGCAGCAGGTAGCCGAAGCGCGAACCGCCGGCCAGATCGGTGGCCCAGTTGCCCGGGTCCATATAGCCGACCGAGATCATGTAGCCCGGGCCGAGGAAGGCCAGCAGGCGGAACCACCAATGGCCCTTGTCAGGCACCGCCACCGACGCGTTGAGCGCGCCCAGGCTGGCCGGAGTGGAGGCCGAAGGGTCGCGGGGCGCCAGGGTGTTCATGGGTTCGAATATAGCTCCTGCTATAGTCATTAGCAATGTGAAACAATCGTCTTTATCGCGTTACTGGTCCAGAATTCAGGTTCAACACCGGAGTACACCGGAAGGACAGGCGCAGGCGTGGGCAAGACCGACGATTCGACATCGCTGAAGAGCACCCCCTTGATCGAGGCCGAGCGTCAGGTCGAGAGCTTCCGGCAAGTGCGCGAGGCGCACCGGATGGAGCTGGTGGAGGACTATGTCGAGCTGATCTCGGACCTGCTGGCCGACGGCGGCGAGGCCCGCCAGGTCGACATCGCCACGCGCCTGGGCGTGGCCCAGCCGACGGTGGCGAAGATGCTGCGGCGCCTGGCCCGTGACGGCTGGGTGGTGCAGCGGCCGTACCGTGGCGTGTTCCTGACCCCGGAAGGCGAGGCGCTGGCGCAGGCCAGCCGCCAGCGCCATCAGACCGTGGAGCGTTTCCTGTTGGCGCTGGGCGTGGACGCGGATACCGCGCGCCGTGATGCCGAGGGCATCGAGCACCATGTCAGCGAACAGACGCTGGCGTTGTTCGAGGCGTTCGTGCGCAAGGCCGAGGGCGGGGCGCCGTAGCGGAAGCGCCGGGCCATGCCCGGCGGCATTTCGCGCGATCCCGGTTTCTGTAGCGTCGAGCCATGCTCGACGGCTGTTCGCGCGATGCGTGCTGAGTCGAGCATGGCTCGACGCTACAGATCAGGCGGGCAGCGCGCCTGTTGCTGCGCGCACGCCTGCTTCGTCCATTCCTTCAACACCGGCTGCAGCCCTTCGTAATGCCGGCCTTGCCAGCCATTGGCCAGCACCTTGCCATCGGCATCGATCAGCACCAGGTTCGGCGGTGCCAGCCCAGCCAAGGCCTGCAGCGCCGGCATGCGCCTGGCGCGGCGCGGGTCAAGCACCGGCCATGGCATGGCCTGCGCGCGCATGTAGCGCCGCAACGCGGCCTCGCTTTCGTCCAGGCTGACGTACACCACTTCGGTATCGGCGCCGGCCTCGCGCAGGGCATCACGCACGCTGCGCAGGGTCGGCACGAAGGCGTGGCAGGGCGCGCACCAGTCGGCACCGAAATACAGTGCCACCAGTTTCGGCGGCGCCGGCCACTGCATCGGCCGCAGTGAGCGCTGCTCGGGCCGCATCAACGAGGCCGAAACCTGCGCGTGCAGGTCCGTCGCCATCGCCGGCACGGCCAGCAGCAGCGCGCCGGCCAGCAACAGTGTTCGTAGCGCTTCAGAATGCATAGCGCAGGTTGACGTACCACGAGCGCGCAAAGCGCGGGCCGTAGACGTAGTCACTGTCACGCAGAGCACCGGTTTCCAGGTCCTTCTGGCGCTGGTCGAACACATTCTTGACGCCTGCCGCCACCGACACTTCCTGCTGCGCCTGTGCGCCCAGGTGCCGGTGCCAGCGTGCACCGAGATCGGTGACCAGGAACGCACGGGTGCGGTGCAGTTCGCCCAGCCGGTTGTTCAGCACCGACATCGGGCCGGTGTGGCGCAGCGCCACGAAGGTTTCCCACGGCTCGGCCGGCATCCAGCTGAGCTGGGCCAGCCCGGTCCAGCGCGGTGTCTTCAGGTAATCGCGGCTCTCGATGACGGTGCCGCCGCCCTCGCCGGTGTCGTCGAAGATGCGCTGCGGTTCGCGGAAGCGCGAGCGGTACCACGAGGCACCGGCGGTCAGCCGCCACTGCGGCGAAGGTTGCCAGCCGAGATTGGTTTCCGCGCCCAGCACGTTCGAGCCGGAGGCGTTGTAGCGCAGCTGGCTCAGCTGGCCGTCTTCACCGCGCTGGATCTCGCCCAGCGCGAAGGTGTCGCGGATGCGCGCATACGAGGCGGTGGCATCCCAGCTCCAGACCGGGTTGGCCGGGTCCGAACGCCAATCGAAGCCGAACAGCGTGGTCAACGCGCGCTCTTCCTTCAGGCCGTCGGTGTTGTGCACGCGCACCTGTTCGCCGCCGAGGGTATCCACGTGCACGTCCTCGACGAAGATTTCCGGTGCACGGAAACCGGTGGCGATGCCGGCGCGCCATTTCAGGTTCGGCGTGGCCTGCCAGGCCAGCGCGATGCGCGGCGAGAACACCGCATTGTCCAGTTCGGAGCTCTTGTCCACGCGCGCGCCGAGTACAAGGTCCACGTTGTCACGCAGGCTCCACTCGTCCTGGACGAAGGCGCCCAGGTTGTGGAAGCTCGCATCCTCCAGTACCGCAAGGCGCTGGCCGGCGCCGTTGCGGTTGTCGTCGCGCAGCGCCTCATGTTTGTATTGCACACCAAAGGCCAGCGCGTGTGCGCCCACGCGCCAGTTCAACTGGCTGTCGATGTAGTGCAGCGGGTTATGGGTGCGGCCGTACTGCCGCCACGAACGCGAGGCGGCACTGCCGGCCACGTTCGGGTCCAGCTGCGACGGGTCGTAGCCCGGCGCCGATGGATCGGTGACCACGTCGCCGAGGCCGCCATAGAAGCTGTCGCGATCAATATCGGCGAACGCATAGGCCAGACGGAAATCGACGTCGGCATTGATTTCCTGATCCCAGGACACGCTGCCACGGCGATACTTCGTATCCAGCGATTCGGCGATGTTGGCCAGGTATTCGGGCTGGTCCAGGCGGTTGCCGCCGCGGCGGGTTTCGTCGGTCACCTGCAGGTCCAGGCGCAGCCGCGTGCCCGGCGTGGGCGCGTACCAGGCCTGCAGCCCGCCGACCTTGAGGTTCTTGCGGGTGATCTCGGTATAGCCATCGCCGTTGTAGTCGATGCCGCTGTTCCAGTTGCGCTGGGCGATTACCGACAGCCCGGCATCGGCGTCTTTGGCGACAAGGTCCAGGCGCACGTCGGCATTCTTCTGCGGCGTGCCCTTCAATACATCCACGCCGGCCTGCACATGGCCCCCACTGCGCGCCGGCAGCGGCGGGATCAGGTTGATCACGCCGGCCACCGCGCCCGGGCCGTAAAGCGCCGAGCCACCGCCCTTGACCACTTCGATGCGGTCGACGAAGCCGGCCGGAATCTGTTCCAGCCCGTACACGCTGCCCAGTGTGGACAGCAGCGGAATGCCATCGAACAAGAGCTGGTTGTAGGCGCCGGGCAGGCCCAGCAGCTGCACTTCGCTGGTGTTGCAGTTCTGGCAGTTGCTTTCCACGCGCAGGCCGTTGATCAGTTCGGCGGCACGCGAGAAGTCGGTGGCCGCACGCAGTGCGATGTCCTCTTTGCGCAGGACCTCGGTGCGGATCGGCACGTCCGACAGCAGGCGTTCGCTGCGGGTGGCGGTACTGACCTTGACCTGCACGCGGTCCAGTTCGGTCGGCTTCGGTGAGGCGGCCAGTGCAGGCAGCGGCAGGATCAGGGCGATGGCGGCGGCCAGAGGCAGCCGATGGAAGAGCGGGGTGGCAACGTGCATGCGGGCGTCGTCCTTGGGGGAGGAAAGGCGGCGAGGGCGACCTGGCTGGAGCATATAAAAGCATCGGCTCATAGATATAGCAAGTGCTATATATCGAAGCCGCAGCAATTCTGCGCGCGCCAGGCATCCAGATGGATCATGCTGGTGTTATAACATTACATATCGAAGCCGCGACCCTGCCGGTGGTCATGTACCGCGATGCACGATTCGCGTCTTGTCAGCCGCGGCGGAAGGCGGCGGGGGTGCGGGCGCCGACGATGATCATGCGGATCATCGTGGAGATCTGCTCGACCAGTTCCGGGTCGTTCTCCGGAGGCTGGTCCATGGCCGACGCGCCCATCGCGAACACCAGGCGGGTGATCGCCATCGAGACCAGTTCCGGCTTGTGCAGGACCGCACCATCCAGGGCGGCCAGGCGCACCAGGTCGTGCTGCAGCTCTTCCTCGAAATAGTGCAGCTCGCGTTCGACGGCGTGCTTGAAATCGTCCGAGCCGACGGCCCCTTCGCGCAGCAGCACGTGCAGCAGCTTGTCGTCGGCACGCAGCTGCTCCATGAAGGTCTCCACCGACACCCGCACCACGCTGCTGGCGCTGGAGGTGGCGCGCTGGCGGGCCTCGCCGATGATGGTGCGCAGCGAGCGGCCGGCCACGTCGATCAGGGCCACGGCCAGTTCGTCCATGTCGCGGAACTGCCGATAGAAGCTGTTCGGTGCGATGCCCGCCTCGCGGGCCACTTCACGCAGGCTCAGCGTGGACAGGCTGCGGTGCGGCCCGATCAGCTTCAGCGCGGCAGCCAGCAGATCCTCGCGGCTCACCGTTCGGCGGGTCGGGCTGTTGGCATCTTCGTTCGGCGTCAGGGCGGTGGCGGCGGCCATGGGTGTTCCGGTGGGGCAAGGCTGAATCATACCCAATCCGGTTCAATATACACATGTATACACAGGTGTATGTGCGCCCGTATAGTGCGCCCATGAGCGCTGTCGTCCGTCCTTCCCTGTTTTCTCCGCACCGCTGGGTGTCGCCGACGCTGTTCGATTTCTGGGCAGGTCAGCTGAATCCTCTGTGGACCCTGCGTGAGCCGATGGCCCGCCTGGTACGGCGTGAGCCGGCCGGTGAGGGCGCGGCAACCCTGGTGCTGCGCACCAACCGGCACTGGGCCGGCATGCGCGCCGGCCAGCACGTGACCCTGAGCGTGGAAATTGAAGGACGTGTGTGGCAGCGCAGCTACAGCCCCACGGTGCTTGGGCGACGCGAGCTGGCGATTACCGTCAAGGCGGTCGAGGGCGGCCGGGTCAGCCAGCATCTGGTCAACCACGCACGGCCGGGCGAGCTGTTCCGTGTCGATGCCGCGTTCGGCGAGTTCCACATGCCCGCCGCCGCGCCGGTGCTGCTGCTGGCTGCCGGCAGCGGCATCACGCCGATGCGAAGCCTTCTGCGCGAAGCCTGCCAGCGCCCATTGGCGGCACCGGTCGACCTGTTCTACTGGGAGCGCACTGCCGCCCATCTGCAGTTCCGTGATGAACTGCAGGCGCTGGCGGCGGCGCAGCCGAATCTGCGCGTGCATCTGCTGGCCACCCGCGAAGGCGACATCCCGGCCGCGCGCATCGGCAGCCATGACCTGCAGGTGCCCGGCGATGACACGCCGCTGGCACAGCGCCATGTGCTGGCCTGCGGCCCGGATGGGTTCGTCGCCGCCGCACGTGAACGCCTGGCGCATCAGGTGGCGGGCTTCCAGGCCGAGGCCTTCACCCCGCCGGTGCCGTTGCTCGATGCCAGCAGCGAAGGCGAGGTGTCGTTGACGCTGGCACGCAGTGGCCGCCAGCTGAGCGTGCCGCGCGGCCGCTCGCTGCTGGAAAGCCTCGAAGCCCATGGCATCAAGCCCAAGCACGGCTGCCGCATGGGCATCTGCAACACCTGCACCTGTGATCGCGTCAGTGGCGCTACCCGCCACCTGCGCACCGGCGACCTGCAGTCCGAATCGGCGCAGCCGGTGCGGATCTGCGTGAGCGCGCCGACCACCGACCTGACCCTGGATCTCTGAGGACGCCTGCCATGACCCGCGCTACCGACCGTGCCCTGAGTACTGCCGAGATGCATGCCTTCGGCGAGGAACTCGACGCGATCCGCGACCGTGTGATCGGCAGCCTCGGCGCCTCCGATACCCGTTACATCCGCCGCGTGGCCGCCGCCGTGCGCTGGTTCGGCGTCGGTGGCCGTGGCCTGCTGTTCCTGGCCGCGTTCTCGCCGCTGTTCTGGATGCCGCTGCTGTGGCCGGCCGCGATCACCGGCACGCTGCTGCTGGCGCTGTCGAAGATCCTGGAGAACATGGAGCTCGGCCACAACGTCATGCACGGCCAGTTCGACTGGACCGGCGACCCCAAGCTCAATGGCAATACCTACGAGTGGGACATCGTCGCCACCGCCGACAACTGGCGCAAGACCCACAATTTCCGCCATCACACCTACACCAACGTGCGTGGCATGGACGATGACATCGGCTATGGCCTGCTGCGCATCTTCCCGGAACAGCGCTGGAAGCCCTTCTACCTGCTGCAGCCGATCATCGCGCCGATCTTCGCGCTGCTGTTCCAGTGGGGCGTGGCCGCGCAGGACCTGCGCCTGGGCCGCTGGCTGAAGGGCCGCATGAGTGCCCGTGCGATGTGGCTGCAGACCCGCCCGGTGGCGCGCAAGATGGCCCGCCAGGTGCTGAAGGACTACGTGTTCTTCCCGCTGCTGGCCGGCCCGTTCTTCCTCACCGTGATGCTGGGCAACATGGTGGCCAACGGCCTGCGCAACATCTGGACCTACGTGATCATCTTCTGCGGCCACTTCACCGCTGAGTCGGAAACCTTCCCGAAGGAATGCCTGCGCAATGAATCGCGTGGCCACTGGTACCTTCGCCAGCTGCGTGGTTCGTCCAACATCAGCGGTGGTTTCCTGATCAACGTGCTGTCGGGCAACCTCAGCCACCAGATCGAGCACCACTTCTACCCGGACCTGCCGGCCAACCGCTATGCGGCCATCGCCAAGGAAGTGAAGGACATCTGCCGCCGCTACGGCCAGCACTACAACAACGGCTCGCTGCCGCGCCAGTTCGGCCAGGTGGTCTGGCGCATCCTGCGCCACGCGTTCCCGAGCAAGCCGCGCCGCCTGCCGATGGCGGACATCATGTCCGCACCGGCATCGGCCAACGCGGGCTGATCCACTCAGCCCGCCTTCGCCAGGGCCGCCTGTTCGCGGTCCAGGCGACGCAGGAACACCTGCATTTCCTTGCGCGCCTGCTGGTCGCCCTTGCTGCCGGCCACGCTCAGCCCGCGCTGCCAGGCCTCGCGGGCTGCCTGCGGCTGGCCACTGGCCAGCCAGGCCTTGCCCAGCAGCTTCCACGCTGCCGAGTACTGCGGATCGAGCACCACGCAGCGGCCCAGATGGGTCGCCGCGCGCACCGGGTTGCCCGCATCCAGCCAGCCCTTGCCCAGGCCGAAGCGCAGCAGCGCGCCGTCCTTGCCGCTGGCCAGCATGCATTCCAGGGCCTCGATGTTCATCAGCGCACATCCTGCAACAATTCCTGCGGTCCCGGCTGGAAACGGCCGCGATGGAACAGCAGGGGCGCGCCCCCGTTCTCGTGGACATCGATGATGCGGCCGGCCAGCAGCAGGTGATCACCCACCGGCCATTGCGCGTGGCGGGTACAGGTGAGGTGGGCCACCGCACCGGCAATGCGCGGCGGGGCGTCTTCGTCATCCTCCAGCAGTGGCAGGCCGTCGAAACGGTCGCGCACCTGTGGATCGGCGAAGCGCCGTGCCAACGCGTCCTGGTTGGCTGCCAGCACGCTGATCGCAAAGCGGGTGGCGCGCTGGAAGGTGGACAGGCTTTGCGCATGCAGCGCCAGGTTCCACAGCACCAGCGGTGGCTGCAGCGATACCGGCACGAACGAGTTGATGGTCAGGCCGACCGGTTTGCCCTGCGCGTCGCGCGCGCAGACGATCGCCACGCCCGTGGGGAAATGGCCGAGCAGCCGCCGCAATGCACGCGGCGGCATCCCGACCGACGGCACCGGAGCCGGGGCGGGGAACACCCCCGCCCACGGCCCGGCGTACGGCAGTGTCTCGCCGCTCATGAGGCCCGGGCCTGGCGGTAGCGCCGGCCGACCTCGGCCCAGTTGATGATGTTGAAGAACGCACCGATGTAGTCCGGGCGACGGTTCTGGTAATGCAGGTAGTAGGCGTGCTCCCAGACATCCAGTGCCAGGATCGGCGTGTTGCCGGACAGGCCGACCGCTGCGCCCATCAGCGGGCTGTCCTGGTTGGCGCTGCTTTCAACCTGCAGGTGACCGTCGTGATCAGTGGTCAGCCACGCCCAGCCGCTGCCGAAGCGGGTCTGCGCGGCCTTGCTGAAGGCATCCTTGAACGCATCGAAGCCGCCGAGATCGCGATCGATGGCCGCGCCGAGTTCGTCATCAGGGGTGCCGCCACTGGCGCTGAGTACGGTCCAGAACAGGCTGTGGTTGGCGTGGCCACCGCCATTGTTGCGCACCGCGCCGCGCTGCGCTTCGGGCACCGCATCAAGGTTGGCGATGAGCGCCTCGACCGGTTGCGCGGCGATGCCGGCCTGCTCGAGGGCGGCATTGAGGTTGTTGACGTAGGTCTGGTGGTGCTTGCCGTGGTGGATCTCCATCGTGCGCGCATCGAAGTGCGGCTCGAGGGCATCATAGGCGTAGGGGAGCGGGGGAAGCGAGTACGACATCGAAGCAATCTCCGTGGGGAAGGCCAGCGGGCTGGCCGTGGGGAGATCGTTATCGCACCTCAACATTGGTTGAGGTCAAGCG
>NZ_JAOEDV010000084.1:0-18211 GCF_029837545.1 Stenotrophomonas sp. GD04024
CCACATCGTTGGTGAAGCGGCGGCCCAGCTCGGTTGGCTGCACGTGGCCGTCCGCCATGTGCAGCCAGCCGCGCTGCACGGCGTCGGCCAGCGGTGCGTCCAGCACGCTGCGCGGCAGGCCGGTGCGCGACTCGAAATCGCGCAGGCTGAAACCTTCGTGCAGGCGCAGCAGGTTCAGCATGTACTCGAACGGCAGCCGCCCGGGGGCGATGACATCGTCGCCGCCGAACGAGGCGGGGGTGCCCGCGCTGTCGAGGTAGGCCTGCGGATGTTTCAGTTTCCAGCGTCGCAGTACGTGCTCCTCGGCACCGGAACTGATCTTGCCGTGCGCGCCGGCGCCGATGCCCAGGTAGTCGCCGAAGCGCCAGTAGTTCAGGTTGTGCGCACTCTGCCGGCCGGGGCGCGCATAGGCGCTGACCTCGTACTGGCCAAAGCCGGCCTGTGCCAGCAGGGCCTGGCAGTGTTCCTGCATGTCCCAGGCGTTGTCCTCATCGGGAATGCCCTGCGGCGGCCGTGCGAAGAACACCGTGTTCGGTTCCAGGGTCAGCTGGTAGTGCGAGATGTGCGCCGGCTGCAGTGCGAAGGCGCGTTCAAGATCGGCCTCGGCGCCGGCCAGGGTCTGTTCCGGCAGCGCGTACATCAGGTCGATGTTGAAATTGTCGTAGCCCGCGTCCTGCGCCATCTTCACCGCGCGCTCGGCCTCGCCACTGTCGTGGATGCGGCCCAGGCGCTTGAGCATCGCGTCGTCGAAACTCTGGATGCCGAAGCTGAGGCGGTTCACGCCGGCCGCGCGGTAGCGGTCGAAGCGGCCGTGTTCGGCGGTGCCCGGGTTGGTTTCCAGGGTGATCTCGGCATTGGGCGCGAAGCGCAGGCGCGCGCTGGCCTGCTGCAGGAAGCGGTCGATCGCTTCCGGCGGGAACAGGCTGGGCGTGCCGCCACCGAAGAACACGCTGTGCACCACCCGTCCCCAGACCAGCGGCAGGTCCTGGTCCAGGTCGCGCAGCAGCGCGTCGATGTAGGCATCGAACGGCAGCTCGCCCTTGGCCTGGTGCGAGTTGAAGTCGCAGTAGGGGCATTTGCGCACGCACCACGGCAGGTGCACGTACAGCGACAACGGCGGCGGCACCAGGCGCGGCGGAGTGTCGTGGTCGCCCGGGCAGGTTTCGCCGGGCAGGTGGTTGCAGTGGTCGTGGGCGTGCGGCATGGGCTTCATCGGTAGTGCCGGCCGTTGGCCGGCTTCCCTTGGGTAATCAGGAACGCATCAATACAGCGTGGCCAGCTGCTGCTTGAGCTGCTGCAGGGCGAGGGCGCGATGGCTGATGGCGTTCTTCAGGGCCGTTTCCATCTCCGCGGCGGTCAGGCCGTGGGTGGTATCCAGGAACACCGGGTTGTAGCCGAAGCCGTTGCTGCCGCGCGGTTCGCGGGTGATCTGTCCTTCCCAGCGGCCCTCGCAGATCAGTGGCTGCGGGTCGGTGGCATGGCGCAGCAGCACGATCACCGCATAGAAGCGGGCACTGCGCTGGCCGTCGGGCACTTCAGCCATCGCGTCCAGCAGCTTGGCGTTGTTGGCCGCGGCATTGGTCGGCTTGCCGGCATAGCGCGCGCTGTACAGGCCCGGTGCACCGCCGAGGGCATCGACGATCAGGCCCGAATCATCGGCCAGCGCCGGCAGGCCGGTCGCTTCGCAGGCCGCGCGCGCCTTCAGCAGCGCGTTCTCGACGAAGGTCAGGCCGGTCTCTTCCACGTCGCCCAGGCCCAGCTCGGCGGCCGAGGTGATCTGCAACGGCAGGTCGGCGAGGATCTCCTGCATCTCCACAAGCTTGCCGGCGTTGTGGCTGGCCAGTACCAGTTTCTTCATTGACGCGGCTCCAGCAGGTCCCAGGTATTGCCATACAGATCGCGGAACACCGCGACCGTTGCATAGGCTTCTTCGCGCGGTGCTTCCAGGAATTCGACCCCGGCGGCCAGCATCGCCGCGTGGTCGCGGTGGAAGTCGTCGGTGTTGAGGAAGAAGGCGACCCGGCCACCGGTCTGGTTGCCGATGCGGCTGCGCTGTTCCTCGTTGCTGGCGCGGGCCAGCAGCAGGGCGGCGGCGCTGCCGTCGGTCGGCCCGACCACCACCCAGCGCTTGCTGCCCTGGTCGATGTCTTCCAGCAGCGAGAAGCCGAGCTTGCCGGTGTACCAGGCGATGGCTTCGTCGTAATCGGCCACCACGAGGGTGCTCAGGGCAAGGCGCCGGTTCATGCCGACAGCGCCGCCTGCTGCGCGGCCAGCAGTTCGCGCACGCCCTTCTCGGCCAGGCCCAGCAGCGCGTCCAGTTCATCGCGGCGGAAGGCATGGCCTTCGGCGGTGCCCTGCAGTTCGATGAAACCGCCACCGTCGTTCATCACCACGTTCATGTCGGTGTCGCAGTCGCTGTCTTCGGCGTAGTCCAGGTCCAGCACCGGGGTGCCGCGGTACACGCCCACCGACACGGCCGCGACCGCGCCCAGGATCGGGTTGCGCTTGATGTCGCCGCGCTTCATCAGCACGTTCACTGCATCGACCAGGGCCACGTAGGCGCCGGTGATGGCGGCGGTGCGGGTGCCACCGTCGGCCTGCAGCACGTCGCAGTCGAGGGTGATGGTGCGCTCGCCCAGCGCGTTGCGGTCCACGCAGGCACGCAGGCTGCGGCCGATCAGGCGCTGGATCTCCAGCGTGCGGCCGCCCTGCTTGCCACGCGCCGCTTCGCGGTCGCTGCGGGTGTGGGTGGCACGCGGCAGCATGCCGTACTCGGCGGTCACCCAGCCTTCGCCCTTGCCGCGCAGGAAGCCCGGCACGCGGTTCTCGACACTGGCGGTGCACAGCACGCGGGTTTCACCGAAGCACACCAGCACCGAACCTTCGGCGTGGCGGGTGAAGCCGCGTTGGATGACGACCGGGCGGAGCTGGTCGGGCTGGCGGCCGCTGGGGCGGGAATCGGACATGATGCGGGTTCCGTAATGGCGTGGGAGTACGCCGCCACGCCCGCGGCCTTCACGGGGCGGGCAAGGGGGCTCTGGTGAGGGCGCTAGGGTACCATTCCCCCTTTGCACGCACCGGACACAATCCATGATTCGAAGCATGACCGCCTATGCCGGCGGCGAGCGGGTCACCCCGTGGGGCACGCTGGGCTGCGAGCTGCGCTCGGTCAACCACCGCTTCCTGGAGGTCGGCACCCGCCTGCCCGAGGAACTGCGGGCGCTGGAGCCGCAGCTGCGTGAACGCATTGCAGCGCGCCTGAGCCGCGGCAAGCTGGATCTGGTGATGCGCCTGCGCGCGCCGGAAGCGGCGGGCAGCCTGCAGGTCAATGAGGTGCTGCTGGGGCAGCTGGGCCAGCTGGCACACCGGCTGACCTCCGATTTCCCCAACCTGCAGGTCAGCTTCACTGAACTGCTGCAGCTGCCGGGCGTGACCCAGGGCGAGGCCACCGACGCGCCAGCGTTGCAGGCCGAGGCGCTGTCGCTGCTGGACCAGGTGCTGGACGGCTTCGTTGCCGCCCGTGAGCGTGAAGGCGACAAGCTGTCTACCGCGATTGCCGAGCGCGTGGATGGCATCGAGCGTATCGCCGCCGAAGTGCGCAGCTTGATTCCGGCCATTCGCGACGGCCAGCGCGCCAAGCTGGCCGCACGGCTGGCCGATCTGCCGCACCCGGTCGACCCCGGCCGCGCCGAGCAGGAACTGGTGCTGTGGCTGCAGAAGCTGGACGTGGATGAGGAACTGGACCGCCTGGGCAGCCACATCGTCGAGATCCGTCGCGTGCTCAAGCAGCGCGAGCCGGTCGGTCGCCGCCTGGACTTCCTGCTGCAGGAGTTCAACCGCGAAGCCAACACGCTGGGCTCGAAGTCGGTGGACAGCCGTACGTCCAATGCCGCGGTGGAACTGAAGGTGCTGATCGACCAGATCCGCGAGCAGGTGCAGAACATCGAGTGAGACGGCAGGGGCGCCTTCGGGCGCCCTTCTTCGGTCCGGCATTCAGACCACGCTAACGCCCGGCGCTCCCGCGTTCAGGCGGCCCACCACGGCTGCCTGGGCGAACCCCGCATCGTGGAAACAGGCCAGCACCGCATCCACCGCTTCCGGCGCGCACGACACCAGCAGGCCACCACTGGTCTGCGGATCGGTCAGCAGTGGCTGCCAGTGCGCCGCCATGCCCGCGGCGAAGCGCACCTCGGCGCCATACGAGGCCCAGTTGCGGCTGGATGCGCCGGTCACGCAACCCCGCTGCAGCAGGTCCAGCGCCTGTGGCAGCAGCGGCACCTGTGTGCTGTCCACCTCGGCGGCGACGCCGCTGGCGCGGCACACTTCCAGCAGGTGGCCAAGCAGGCCGAAACCGGTGACGTCGGTCATCGCGTGCACGCCGTCCAATGCGGCCAGCGGCACGCCGACGCTGTTCAGGCGGGTGGTTGACTGGACCATCTGCCGGTAGCCGTCGGCATCGAGCAGTTCCTTCTTCAGCGCCGACGAATACACGCCCACACCCAATGGCTTGCCCAGCACCAGCACATCGCCGGCGCGGGCATCGGCATTGCGCTTGAGCCGCTGTGGATCGAGCACGCCGATCGCGGCCAGGCCGTAGATGGGCTCCACCGAATCGATGCTGTGGCCGCCGGCAACCACGATGCCGGCAGCGGCGCAGGCGCGTTCACCACCTTGCAGGATGCCGCGGATGGTGTCCTGTGGCAGCACGTTGATCGGCATGCCGACGATGGCCAGCGCGAACAGTGGCCGCGCGCCCATCGCATACAGGTCAGACAGCGCGTTGGTCGCAGCGATGCGGCCGAAGTCGAACGGATCGTCGACGATCGGCATGAAGAAATCGGTGGTGGCGACGATCGCCTGGCGATCATCGAGGCGATACACCGCCGCGTCGTCGCTGGTCTCACGCCCGACCAGCAGTTCGGCCGGCGCGGGAAGCGCCGGAATTCCACGCAGCAGCTCGGAAAGCACCCCCGGCGCGATCTTGCAGCCGCAGCCGCCACCATGGGCCAGTGAGGTCAGGCGTTGCGGGGCATCGGCGGGTGAAGGGGCGGGGGACTGCGCGTGCGTGGCCATGCCGACATCTCCTGCGGAAACACCAATGGCGGAAGGCAGCAGGAGTCGAACCTACCAGGGAACGATCGACGCCCCCTACTGGGTTTGAAGCCCAGCCGCATGCCCGGATGCGCATGCCTTCCGAAAGTACGGTGATGCCGGTGCGCTCAACCGTGGGGGGCGTTCCATTGCAGATCGCCGCGCGGCCGATGCTGGTCACCGACGCGTCGAGTGTAGCCAACGCGATTGAAGAACTCCAAGATCTGGATGCTGCGCTTGCGGCCCAGGCCGATGGCATCGCGGAAGGCGGCCGCATCCACGGTGCCCGTGGCCTGTGACAGCTGCACGATGATCGCAGCGAGTTCGGCGATGCGGGCCGGTGCATAGAACAGGTCCGGTACCACCTGGAACAGTTCGCCGCGCGCTGCCGCCCTGCGCAGGATGGCGCGGACGTCGTCCTCGGCGAGGCCAAGCCCGTCGGCCAGGGTACGCACCCATGGCGGATCGAAACCGCCGGTATGCAGCTGCGGCAGCACGTGTTCGAGTAGCTGGCGTTCGCGCTCCGGTGGTGCGTGGTCGTGGCCGGGCAGGCGCCACCATGCCCCCACTCGCTGCACGTTGCCGTGGTCGAGCAGATCCTGCAGTAGCGCATTCCACAGGCCGGTCGCCAGCGCAGGAAGGGTGCTGCGCTGCAAGCGTCCGCTGTCGACACCGGGTTCGTCCGGTCGTCGCTGGTGCCAACCCCGTAGCGAGGTGATCACCTGCTCGCCAAGCGCCTGCCAGTGCGAGGTGAGGATGATCACCGTGTCATCGCGGGTGTTGATGCGCCGCGCGTCGGCGGGCAGGTCGATCTGGTTGCAGGCGCGTCGGCAGTAGCGCTGCAGGGCAGTGGCGGGAATGCCGGCAGGGGCCTGTTGCAGCAGCGGGCCAGGCCCGGCGCCCGCCGCCAGTTGCTCCAGCGCCGCCAGCCACGCAAGCCGGCCCGGGCTGCGCCGTCGCCGTTGCGGCGGCTCCGGGTCAAGCACGATGCCGCCTCCCAACGTATGGGTGGCCGCCGAGTCGCGGGCGATGAAACGGTCGCCGCACATCGCGCAGACCGGTACATCGAACACCAGCTGCACGAGCTGCCCGTTGCCGTGGTCATGATCCTCCAGCAGCACAACATGGGCCTGCCGGTGCATCGTGCCCCAGTGGATGTGCAGGGGCGCCCGGTCGCGCAGCGGCGGCGCCAGCGCGGAAAGCCGCAGGCGCACGTCGACCCGGGTGGTGGCCCGCATCGCACGCGGATCGGCAATCCAGTCGCCACGGTTGATGTCGTCGCGGGCGATGGCCGCCAGGTTCAGTGCGCAGCGCTGACCGGCCATCGCATGCTCGCTGGCCTGGTTCTGCGCATGGATGCTGCGCACGCGCACGTCGGTGGCAGCCGGCATCAGCTGCAGGTGTTCGCCTGCCGCGGCGATGCCGCCGTGCACCGCGCCGGTCACCAGCGTGCCGTGCCCGGCCAGCGAGAACACGCGGTCCACCGGCATGCGGAACAGCTCACGGCGCAGCGCGTCCCGGCGCGCGTTGGCATCGCTCGCGGCCCATGCGTGCAGGTGGGCGCGCAACGCGTTGATGCCTGCATCATCGGGTGCGGTGCTGTTGCAAACAAACACAGGGGAATCCTGCAGCGGCGTGCCGGCCAGCAGCGCGGCGATCTCGATCTCGACCCGGGCGATGCGCGCGGCATCCACGCGGTCGATCTTGGTCAGTGCCACCACGCCGCGATCCACGCCCAGCAACTGCAGGATCGCCAGGTGCTCGCGGGTCTGCGGCATCACCCCATCGTCGGCAGCGACCACCAGCAGGGCGACGTCGATGCCGGTGGCGCCGGCCACCATCGTGTGCACGAAGCGTTCGTGGCCCGGCACATCCACGAAGCCCAGCGTTGAGGCGGGGCCCTGCGCGTCGGTGCCTTCAAGGGGCACGTACGCGTAACCCAGCTCGATGGAGATGCCGCGCGTGCGTTCTTCCTGCAGGCGATCGGTCTCGATGCCGGTCAGTGCGCGTACCAGGCTCGTCTTGCCATGGTCGATATGCCCGGCGGTGCCGACGATCATGCCTGCAGCGTGCTCCATTGGGTGAGGAAGTCCGCTTCGTCGGCAGGTTCCAGGCAGCGCAGGTCCAGCCACAGCGCGTCATCGGCGATGCGGCCCAACACCGGCCGGGGCAGCTGGCGCAGGCGCTTGGCCAGGCGATCCAGACCACCACGACGGGCCGATGTGACCCGCAGCCCGGCGCTGGCCAGCTGGGCCTGCGGTTGCGCGCCGCTGCCGATCTGGCTGTGCATCGATGCGCGTTCAAGGGTGCAGTCGGTCGCCAGCGCGGAACGCATGGCCGGCAGCAGGCGCTGTGCCTGTGCATCGATGTCCTGCTGCGTGCGCGTCAGCGTTCGCAGCGTTGGCAACCGTTGCGCCAGGTACTCCGGTTCGCGGTACAGGGCCAGCACCGCTTCCAGTGCGGCCAGGCCCATCTTGTCCATGCGCAGTGCCCGCTTGAGCGGGTTGCGGTTGATCCGCGCAATCAGGTCGGCGCGGCCGGCGATGATGCCGGCCTGCGGCCCGCCCAGCAGCTTGTCGCCACTGAATGAAACCAGGTCCGCACCGGCGGCAAGTGCGTCCTGCACGGTCGGCTCGTGCGGCAGGCCGAAGGTGGCCAGATCACACAGGCTGCCACTGCCCAGGTCCACTGCCAGCGGCAACCCATGCTGGTGCGCGATGGCGGCCATCGCCGCGGTATCGACCTTGGCGGTGAAACCCGTGATCGCGTAGTTGCTGGCATGCACCTCCATCAGCAACGCGGTGCGGGCGCCGATGGCATGGGTGAAATCGGCCGGGTGGGTGCGGTTGGTGGTGCCTACTTCCAGCAGGCGCGCCCCGGCGCTACGCATCACATCAGGAATGCGGAAGGCGCCGCCAATCTCGACCAGCTCGCCGCGTGAGACCACCACCTCGCGGCGGTTGGCCAGGCTGTTGAGCAGCAGCAGGACCGCCGCTGCATTGTTGTTGACCACGGTGGCGGCTTCGGCGCCGGTCAGCTCGCAGACCAGCGCCCGCACCCGTGCATCGCGGTCGCCGCGGCGGCCGCGGCTGATGTCGAATTCCAGGTCGACCGGCGCGGTCATCGCGCGGGTGGCCGCGTGCACGGCGGCTTCGGGCAACAGGGCGCGGCCGAGGTTGGTGTGCAGCACGGTGCCGGTGAGGTTGAACATCGGCTGCAGGTCCAGCCGTGCATCGGCGGTGAGTGCGGCGTCGAGCGCCGCGACCAGTGCCGGGCCTTCAATGGCCTGGTGCAACTGCTCGGCCGAGAGCTGCGCTGCACTGATGCGTTCACGCAGCGCCTGCAGATGTGCGCGCAGCAGCTGGGTGATGCGGCTGCGACCGTGGCCTTCGATCAACGCCGCCAGCGCAGGCAGGCGCAGCAGCCGGTCCAGCGAGGGCAGGGCAGCGGCCGATGCCAGGGTGGGGGGCGTGGCTGTCATTGGCTCAATCGCCGTCGGATTGCCACAGCAGCGGATTCTGGCTGGCACGCGCGTAGCCTTCCTCGCCCAGCAGCAGGTCCAGCGACAGCGTGCCGAGATCATCAGCGACCGGTTCCAGTGCCGGATCCTTTTCCAGATAGAGGATCTTGCGGTAGCTGTGGCAGTGGTCGCAGGTCTCCGCTCGCACGGCGCTTTCACGTACGGCTTCGCCGCTGTCGCCGTCCACATCGGCCAGGGCGCGGTAGGCAATGTCCTTGCCGGCGGCGCCGCACTGGCTGCACTGCACGCGCACGTAGTGCCACTGGCAGGCACACAGCGAGCACGAAAGATAACGGTAGGAGGCGTAGGGCGGCCGTGCCTGCACCACGCTGGCCACCGGCAGGGTGCCGCACAACGGGCACAGCCCCGGCGCATCGGCCAGCGGTTTCAGGTCGGTGGGGCGGAAGCTGTCGGCCAGCACCGCCCAGTACACCTGCAGCGCGTTCATCACCAGCAGTGCAGCCACCGCATCCAGCGAAGGCGCGTCATCACGCTCCAGCACCGCATGCGCCTGTGCATCGAGCCATGCGTCATCGGCAGCGGCAACGCGCTGCAGTTCCTGCCGGGTTTCCGCCGGCAGCCCGGCCTCATCGGCACAGTGCCGGCACAAGGTGCGCAACCAGTCGCGCCAGTGCCCATCCAGCTGCAGCGTGTTGGCCGGCCGCAACGGCATCCCAGCGCCGGCTGCTGCACTCGATTGCTGGGAACGCGCCTGCGCCTGCAGGGTCTCGCGTTGCTGCGGCGTCAACTCGTCCAGCAGCGACTGCTGCGCATCGGCCAGGGCCGCCAGCAGCTGCAGATAGCCGCCGATGGCGCTGTGCGCAGCCAGGCTGCGCAATCGCGCCGCACGTCCGGCAAACAGCGACGCGGTATCGGGCAGGATGATGCGCGGAACATCGCGCGAGGCCAGCGTCTCGATTTCACCGGGTTCAAGGATGCGTTGCGCCATGCAGGGCCAGCCGGAAGAACCAGCCTCCATCCTCGCCGTTGTCGGCGCTGGCGTCCAGCGTGTTCAGGCAACGCAGTCGAGCATGGCTCGACTCTACAAAAGCCGGTTCCGATCATTGCCGTGTTCAGTGTGTCGACCAAGGTCGACACCCACCAACAGCAGCGGAAAACCAACAGCAGCGGGAAACTGTCGAAGGCGGGGCACTGTGGGTTTGCGGGGTGTCCGCGGCATGGATGCCGCGGCCAAGCCCCCAGGGACGGGTTTACGGCGTCCCCGCACACCCACAGTGCCCCGCCATCCCACGGAGAGCCGCTGTTGCTGTGGCTTGCAGCGGGTGCAGGGCCGCAGGCCCTGCCGCTACCCCTGTTCCCGCCGCCCGCGCAGGATGTCCCGGAACCACTGCCGATGATGCTTGTACGCCCACCCATAGGTCACCTTGCCCTGGGTCATCGCCCGCACCGAACCCTTGATCCAGATCGCCGCATAGATATGCACCACGATCGCGCACACCAGCACCCAGCCGAACAGCGCATGGGCCAGCACCGAGAAGCGGATCACCCCGATCGGGAAGAAGTGGCTGAAGTACTGCCGCCAGATCACGAAGCCGGTCAGCAGCAGCGCCGACAGGCAGCCGATGATGGCCCAGAACAACAACTTCTGGCCGGCATTGAAGCGGCCCACCGGCGGCAGCTTCTCGTCCTCGTTGCGCAGCACATCGCGCATGCCGCGCAGCCACGCGCGGTCGTCGGCAGTGGGCAGGTTGTCGCGCCACATGCGGAAGGCCAGCAAGGCGAAGCCGATCACCATGGCCAGGCCGATGAACGGGTGCAGGATGCGCGTCCACGGCCCGCCGCCGAACAGCTGGGTCAACGGAAACAGGGCAGGGTGGAACAGCGCCAGCCCGGACAGCGCGGTCAGCACGAAGCAGATCGCCACGATCCAGTGGTTGATGCGGGTCGGCGCGCGGTAGCGGATGATCTGCCGCGGGTGCGGTGCGTACTTCATGGCCGCTGCTCCTCTTCGATCTTCTTCGCCTCGTGCTCGGCCTCTTCCTCTTCCTCGTCGTTCACCGTGTTGCGGCCGATACCGATGTAATGCAGGAAGCCGACAAAGGCGGTAGCGGCGATGGCCAGCACGCCCAGCGGCTTGGCCACGCCCTTCCACACTTCCACCATCGGGCTGATGCGCGGATCCTTGGGCAGGTCGGCGTACAGTTCGGGCTTGTCGACGTGCTGCAGCACGTACATCACATGGGTGCCGCCGACGCCCTGCGGGTCATACAGGCCGGCGTTCTCGTAGCCGCGTGATTTGAGGTCCTCTACGCGGCCGGCGGCATGCTCGGTCATGGCCTGCTTGCTGCCGAAGGTGATCGCACCGGTCGGGCAGGTCTTCACGCAGGCCGGCTCCTGGCCCACCGCCACGCGGTCCGAGCACAGCGTGCACTTGTAGGCCTTGTGGTCCTTCTTGGAAATGCGCGGGACGTCGAACGGGCAGCCGGTGACGCAGTAGCCGCAGCCGATGCAGTTCTCTTCCTGGAAATCGACGATGCCGTTGGCGTACTGGATGATCGCACCCGGCGACGGGCAGGCCTTCAGGCAACCCGGATCGCTGCAGTGCATGCAGCCTTCCTTGCGGATCAGCCATTCCAGCTTGCCTTTCTCGTCCTCGTACTCGCGGAACTTCATCACCGTCCACGACTGTTCACTCAGGTCGGGCGGGTTGTCATAGCTGCCGACGCAGCTGCCGACCTCGTCGCGCAGGTCGTTCCACTCCATGCAGGCGACCTGGCAGGCCTTGCAGCCGATGCACTTGCTTACGTCGATCAGCTTGGCGACCTGGCCGGTGTGCGCACCACGCGCCTCCGGCGAGGGCGTGGTGGTGGCCGAGCGGCGGATGATGTCCAGCGATTGCAGTGACATGACGTGTCTCCTACACCTTCTCGACCTTGACCAGGATGCACTTCGATTCAGGCGTCTGCGAGTTGCCGTCACCGATGGCGTTGGTCAGCGTATTGGCGATGTAGCCGGGCTTGGCCGCACCGAGGAAACCCCAGTGGATCGGCACGCCCACCTGGTGCACGGTGCGGCCATCGATCTGCAGGGCCTTGATGCGCTTGGTCACCATCGCCACCGCTT
Source organism: Stenotrophomonas sp. GD04024 (assembly GCF_029837545.1). Taxonomy (NCBI): domain Bacteria; kingdom Pseudomonadati; phylum Pseudomonadota; class Gammaproteobacteria; order Lysobacterales; family Lysobacteraceae; genus Stenotrophomonas; species Stenotrophomonas sp. GD04024. Next base: position 11,696 of record NZ_JAOEDV010000084.1, read on the forward strand.
CGATGTGGCCGCGCTTGGAACTGACCCGCACGCGGCTGCCGTTGTTGATGCCCAGCTCGTCGGCCAGGGCCGCGCCGATCTCGACGAACTGCTCGGGCTGGATGATGGCGTTGAGCTTGCCGTGCTTGGTCCAGAAGTGGAAATGCTCGGTCAGGCGGTAGGTGGTGGCCACATGCGGGAACTCATCCGGCGAACCGATCTGTGCGCGATCGCTGGCGAACACGCGCGCGGCCGGGTTGTTCAGCGTCAGCGCCTGGCCGGGGCTGAGCGGGTTGCTGCGCAGCGGTGTATCGAACGGCTCGTAGTGTTCCGGGAACGGGCCCTCGGCCATGCCGGCCTTGGCGAAGAAGCGGGCGATGCCTTCCGGGTTCATGATGAACGGCCCCATGCCGCCGGCCGGATCTTCGTCGGCCTTGAAGTCGGGCACGTCCACGCTGCCCCAGTTCTTGCCGTTCCACGCCAGCAGCGTGCGCCGGGGATCGAACGGCTGGCCGGCCACGTCGCACGAAGCGCGGTTGTACATCACGCGGCGGTTGGCCGGCCACGCCCAGGCCCAGCCCAGCGTATTGCCGATGCCGGTCGGGTCGCTGTTGTCACGCCGCGCCATCATGTTGCCGGTCGGGCCCCAGGCGCCGATGTAGATCCAGCAGCCCGATGAGGTGCTGCCATCGTCGCGCAGGTCGCCGAACGCGGCCAGCTGCTCGCCGGCCTTGCGCACCAGCTTGGTCGGGTCCTTGGGATCGAACACGTCCGCCAGCGCCTTGCCGTTGTATTCCATCGCCAGTTCTTCCGGCGTCGGCACCTCCGGGTTGGAATACTTCCAGGCCAGATCGCGCACCGGTTCCCACCATGCGCCGCCGTCCTTCTCGTACATCGCCTTGATGCGATGGAACAGCTCGGACATGATCTCGATGTCGCTGCGTGCTTCGCCCGGCGGGTTGGCGCCCTTCCAGTGCCACTGCAGCCAGCGCGAGGAGTTCACCACCGCGCCGTTTTCCTCGGCGAAGGAGGTGGTTGGCAAGCGGAATACTTCGGTCTGGATGGCGCGGGGATCGACGTCGTTCAGCGCGCCGTGGTTCTGCCAGAAGGCAATCGTCTCGGTTTCCAGCGGGTCCATGCTGACCATGAACTTCAGCTTGGAGAACGCGCTGATCAGCTTGCCCTTGTTCGGCGCCGAGGCCAGCGGGTTGAAGCCCTGGCAGATGTAACCGTGGATCTTGCCTTCGTTCATCAGCTCGTACGCCTGCAGCATGTCGTACGGCTTGTCGAGCTTGGGCAGGTAATCGAAGCACCAGTTGTTGTCGGCGGTGGCGGCGTCGCCCCACCACGATTTCATCAGGCTGACGTGGAACTTCGGATAGTTCTGCCAGAACGACATCTGGTTGGCGCGCAGTGGTTTCTGCGTGCGCTTGGCGATGTAGGCGTCGTAGTCCTGTTCGTCCTGTTTCGGCAACGTCAGGTAGCCGGGCAGCAGGTCGGACATCAGGCCGATGTCGGTCAGGCCCTGGATGTTGGAGTGTCCGCGCAGCGCGTTCATGCCGCCACCAGCCACGCCGATGTTGCCCAGCAGCAGCTGCACCATGGTGCCGGCACGCACGTTCTGCGCGCCCACCGAGTGCTGCGTCCAGCCCAGCGCGTACAGGATGGTCATCGCCTTGTCCTTGCCGGCGGTGGACGCGATCATGTCCCAGACCTGGCGGATGCTGTCGGCCGGCGTACCGCAGATGCGTTCGACCATCTCCACGGTGTAGCGCGCGTAGTGCTGCTTGAGCAGGGTGTAGACGCAGCGCGGGTCCTTCAGCGTCGGGTCGCTGCGCACGAAGCCGTCATCACCGTAGACGTAGTCCCAGCTGGAACGGTCGTAGCTGCGCTTCTCTTCGTTGTAGCCCGAATACAGGCCGTCCTTGAAGGCGAATTCGTCCTTCACCAGGAACGACATGTCGGTGTAGTTCAGCACGTACTCGTGCTGGATGCGGTCCTCGGTCAACAGGTAGTTGATCAGGCCGCCCAGGAACACGATGTCGGTGCCGGTACGGATCGGCGCATACACGTCGGCCACAGCGGCCGAGCGGTTGAAGCGCGGGTCGACCACGATCAGGCGGGCCTTGTTGTGTGCCTTGGCTTCGGTCACCCATTTGAAGCCGCACGGGTGCGCCTCGGCGGCGTTGCCACCCATGATCAGGATCAGGTCGGCATTCTTGATGTCGACCCAATGATTCGTCATCGCACCACGGCCTAGCGTCGGGGCAAGACCTGCCACCGTCGGGCCGTGTCAGACACGTGCCTGGTTGTCGAACGCCAACATGCCGAGGGAGCGGACGACCTTGTGGGTCAGCACCGCGGTTTCATTGCTGGTGGCCGAGGCCGCCAGCATGCCGGTGGTCAGCCAGCGGTTGACCGTCTGCCCGGCCTCGTTCTTCTCTACGAAGTTGGCGTCGCGGTCTTCCTTCATCAGCCGCGCGATGCGGTCCAGCGCATCGTCCCAGCTCAGCCGCTTCCACTCGTTCGAGCCCGGTGCACGGTACTCGGGGTAGAGCAGGCGCGACTTGCTGTGAATGATGTCGGCCAGGCCGGCACCCTTCGGGCACAGCGTGCCGCGATTGACCGGATGGTCCGGGTCGCCTTCGATATGGAAGATGCTCGGCTCGGCGTTCTTGGCACCATCGCCGAGGCTGTACATCAGGATGCCGCAGGCCACCGAACAGTACGTACAGGTGTTGCGGGTCTCGGTCGCGCGGGTCAGCTTGTACTGCCGGACCTCCGCGAGCGCGATGCCGGGCGCGAAGCCCATCAGTGCCAGGCTGGAGCCCACCAGGGTTGTCCCGGTGACCTTCAGGAACTGGCGGCGACTCATCGAGGGCATGCCGTTCTCCTTGGATGGCGGGGCGGCACGCAGACCACCCGGCTGTCGGTAGGTACGGCCCGGTTATAGCACAGGCCCCCGGATGCCCATGTGGCACAAGGTCCGGCCGCCTCGCCAAGGGGCGCGAAAAGGGGCGGCTCTGGTAAAGTTGCGTGCCCGCACCCCGGGGAGCCGCCTGCCGGGCCTGGTTCCAGGATGTTCCGCGCAGCCTCCGCCGTCCTGGCGCGATCCTCCGCGCCGGATCTGGAACATCGAGGAAAAATTTTGCGAAATCAACCAGTTGGGTTCCGTGCATGAGCGCCCCGTCACCTTCGTCGGACGCCGTCGCGCGCGGCACGCTGTACATCGTTGCCGCCCCTTCCGGCGCCGGCAAGAGCAGCATCGTCAACGCCACGCTGGCGCGTGATCCGCAGATCGCCCTGTCGATTTCCTTCACCTCGCGTGCGATGCGCCCGGGTGAAGTGAACGGCCAGCACTACCACTTCGTCAGTGCCGAAAAGTTCGAGCAGATGATCGCCGCCGGCGATTTCTTCGAGCATGCCTGGGTGCACGGCGACTGGAAGGGCACCGCCCGGCAGTCGGTGGAACCGCAGCTGGCCGCCGGCCAGGACGTGCTGCTGGAAATCGACTGGCAGGGCGCGCAGCAGGTGCGCCAGCTGGTGCCGGGCACGGTCACCGTGTTCATCCTGCCGCCGTCCAAGCAGGCGTTGCAGGACCGCATGCGCAAGCGCGGCCAGGACAGCGAGGCGGTCATCGCCCAGCGCCTGGGCGCGGCGCGTGACGAGATGCTGCACTTCAACGAGTTCGACTACGTGATCGTCAACGAGGTGTTCGACACCGCCGTCGACGAGCTGTGCGCCATCTTCACCGCCAGCCGCCTGCGCCGGGAGGCCCAGAAGGTCCGCCACGCCGGCCTGATCCAGGCCCTGTTGACCCCAGATCCGGGCGCAACTGACTGATTCCAAAAGAATAGGGTGGGGGTTGGCTTGATTTTGTCCAGCCCCTGCCAGTACACTCCGTCCCCTTTCCCTCATTCGACTGAGCGGCCGACCGGTCGCCGGGAGCCCGTATGGCCCGCATCACCGTAGAAGATTGCCTGGAAGTCGTTAACAACCGTTTCGAGCTGGTCATGATGGCTTCCAAGCGTGCCCGCCAGCTCGCCAACGGCGTGCAGGCCACGCTGGACAACAGCGAGACCGAGGACAAGCCGACCGTGCTGGCGCTGCGCGAAATCGCCGCCCGCAAGATCGACAACGCGCTGATCGACGAAGTCGAGAAGGCCGAGCGTGAGCGCGCCGAGCGCGAAGCGCTGGAGTGGGCCGCCGCCGAAGTGGTCGCCGACGAAGACATGTCCAAGAACGACGATTGATCACATCGATCAGAGTCATTGCTGGATAGCCGAACAGCCCGCCCCGCGCGGGCTGTTTCGCATTCAGGATTTGCCGTAAACGTCGCGCTGGAATAGGCTTCGGGCATGAACCCAGGCCCCACTGCCAAGGTCGCCGCAGCCGCCACTGCCGCCGTACCCGACTACGTCCTCCAGCTTGAACGCGCCGCCCATTACCTGCCGCCGGAGCAGCTGCCGCTGCTGCGCCGTGCCTGGGAAGTCGGATCCGCCGCGCACGCTGGGCAGACGCGCAAGTCGGGCGAGCCCTATATCACCCATCCGGTGGCCGTGGCCCAGGTGCTGGCCGAGCTGGGCCTGGACGTGGAAGCACTGATCGCCGCGATCCTGCACGACACCATCGAAGACACCCCGCTGACCCGCGAGGAACTGGCCTCGGAGTTCGGCGAAGCCGTGGCCGAACTGGTCGACGGCGTGACCAAGCTGGACAAGCTGAAGTTCCGCGACCGCCAGGAAGCGGCCGCCGAGAGCTTCCGCAAGATGTTGCTGGCAATGTCGCGCGACCTGCGCGTGATCATGATCAAGCTGGCCGACCGCCTGCACAACATGCGCACGCTGGGTGCGCAGAGCCGTGAGGCACGTGGCCGCATCGCCCGCGAGACGCTGGAGATCTACGCACCCATTGCCCAGCGCCTGGGCATGAGCCTGGTCAAGAGCGAACTGCAGAACCTCGGGTTCAAGGCGCTGTATCCGTGGCGCCACGCGATCATCGAAAAGCACATCCGCAGCCAGCCGGTGGTGCGCCGCGAAGCGATGGCGCAGGTGGAAGTGCAGCTGTCGCAGCGCCTGGCCAAGGAAGGGATCGAGCATCGGCTGATCAGCCGCATCAAGACCCCGTGGAGCATCTACAACAAGATGCGCGACGAGAACAAATCCTTCGACCAGGTGATGGACGTGTTCGGCTTCCGCCTGGTCGTGCGCAGCGTACCCAGCTGTTACCACGCGCTGGGTTCGGTGCATGCCACGTTCAAGCCGCTGGATGGGCGCTTCCGCGATTTCATCGCCATTCCCAAGGCCAACGGTTACCAGTCGCTGCATACCGTGCTGTTCGGGCCCTATGGTTCGCCGATCGAAGTGCAGATCCGCACCGAAGAGATGGACCTGATCGCCGAACGCGGCGTGGCCGCGCACTGGACCTACAAGTTCGGCGGTGATTCGCCCAACAGCGCGCAGAGCCGTGCGCATGCCTGGATCGTCGAGCTGATCGATTCGCAGCGCGCCGCCGGTTCCTCGCTGGAGTTCCTCGACAACGTCAAGGTCGACCTGTTCCCGGACGAGGTCTACCTGTTCACCCCGAAGGGCAAGATCCTGGCCCTGCCGCGCAACTCCACCGCGCTCGATTTCGCCTACGCCGTCCATACCGATGTCGGCAACATGGCGGTGGCCTCGCGGGTGGACAAGAAGCTGGTGCCGCTGCGTACCAAGCTGGTGTCGGGCCAGTCGGTGGAAATCATCACCGCGCGCTCGGCCACGCCGAAACCGCAGTGGCTGGAGTTCGTGGTCACCAGCAAGGCACGCACCGCCATCCGTCACCAGCTCAAGCAGCTGGAACACGAAGACGCCGTGCAGCTGGGCCATCGCATGCTCGACCGTGCGCTGGAAGCCATGGACTCCTCGCTGGAGCGGCTGCCGAAGGGGCGCCTGGACGCGTTCCTGGCCGAGCACCGCTTCCCGCGCCTGGAGGCCCTGCTGGCCGAAGTCGCGCTGGGCAACTGGATGCCGACCCAGGCCGCGCAGGCACTGATGGCCTACGCCGAACTGCGCGGTGGCCCGCATTCGCGCCACCACTCGCAGGAAAAGATCCTGATCAACGGCAGCGAGCGCGGCGTGGTCACCTTCGCCGGCTGCTGCCAGCCGATTCCCGGCGACGAGATCATGGGCTACCACACCGCCGGCAAGGGCATCGTGGTGCACCGCATGGACTGCCCGAACCTGGCTGAACTGCGCAAGTCGCCCGAGCGCTGGGTGCCGATCGGCTGGGATACCACCGTTTCCGGCGACTACGACACTTCGCTGGTGGTGGAAGTGGAGAACGGCACCGGTGTGCTGGCGCAGCTGGCGGCCGCCATCGCGCAGAGCCACTCCAACATCGAGCGCGTGGACTACCTGGACCGCGACTTCAACGCCGCCGTGCTGGCCTTCAACATCCAGGTGCGCGACCGCAACCACCTGGCCGAAGTGATGCGCCGCCTGCGCCGCCTGTCGGTCGTGCAGTCGGTACGCCGTCAGTAGATCCACGCCATGCGTG
>NZ_JAOEDV010000085.1:0-18089 GCF_029837545.1 Stenotrophomonas sp. GD04024
CCATTCACCCACCTGAGCGGATTCTGACCGCCCCGGGCATTTTTGCTGCACTGCAAAATGCCATACGCTACCGTCTGGTCCTAGTATCAAACAATCGTTTGATTAAGGTCTGCCCGCCGATGGCCAAGCCCGCCCACTTCTCGACCAAGGACCGCATCCTCGGTGCCGCCGAGGAGCTGTTCGCCCAGCACGGTTTCGCCGGCACCTCGCTGCGCCAGGTGACCAGCCAGGCCGACGTCAACATCGCGGCGGTCAATTACCACTTCGGCTCCAAGGAAAACCTGGTCAACGAGGTGTTCCGCCGCCGCATGGACGAGATGACCGGCGCCCGCCTGGCGCAGCTCGAGCGCGCCCGCAGCGAACATCCTGGGCAGCTGCGCCCGGTGCTGGCCGCCTTCGTCGAGCCGGCGCTGGCGCTGGCCCAGGACCGCCAGAACGGCGGTGCCTTCGTGCGCGTGATCGCGCGCGCCTACGCCGAGAAGAACGACAACCTGCGCAAGTTCCTGTCGGACCACTACGGCCACGTGCTGCGTGCGTTCGGCAAGGCGATTGCCGAATGCGCGCCCGACCTGAGCAAGGAAGAGCTGTACTGGCGCTTGGACTTCCTGGCCGGCTCGCTCACCTATGCCATGGCCGACTTCGGGCTGATCAAGCGTCCCGCCGGTGTCACCGAAGCGGCGCATCGTGCCCATGCCGCCCACGAACTGATCCATTTCGCCGAAGCCGGGTTCCGCGCCGCCGCACGCGCCAGCGCCCTGCCCGCTTCCCCGTGATTCCACCGGGTGTGACCCACCCAGTAACTGCTGACCAACAAAGGCCCTACACCATGTCCAATTCCCTGCTAGTCCGCCGCGCCGCCGTGCTGGGTGCCGGCGTCATGGGCGCCCAGATCGCCGCCCACCTCACCAACGCTGGCGTCGACACCGTGCTGTTCGACCTGCCCGCCAAGGAAGGTCCGGCCGACGGCATCGTGCTGAAGGCGATCGCCAACCTGGGCAAGCTGAGCCCGGCGCCGCTGGCCAGCAAGTCGCTGGCCGAAGCCATCACCCCGGCCAACTACGAGTCCGGCCTGGAGCAGCTGAAGGACTGCGACCTGATCATCGAGGCCATCGCCGAGCGCATGGACTGGAAGCAGGACCTGTACAAGAAGATCGCCCCGTTCGTGGCCGACCACGCCGTGCTGGCTTCCAACACCTCGGGCCTGGGCATCAACAAGCTGGCCGACGTGCTGCCCGAGCAGCTGCGCCACCGCTTCTGCGGCGTGCACTTCTTCAACCCGCCGCGCTACATGCACCTGGCCGAGCTGATCCCGGCCACCACCACCGATGCCGCCGTGCTGGAAGGCCTGGAAGAATTCCTGGTCACCACCCTGGGCAAGGGCGTGGTGTACGCCAAGGACACCCCGAATTTCATCGGCAACCGCATCGGCGTGTTCTCGATCCTGTCCACCATCCACCACACCCAGCAGTTCGGCCTGGGCTTCGATGAAGTGGACGGCCTGACCGGCCCGCTGGTCGGCCGCCCGAAGTCGGCCACCTACCGCACCTCCGACGTGGTCGGCCTGGACACCATGGCCCACGTCATCAAGACCATGGGCGACACCCTGCCCAACGACCCGTGGCATGAATTCTTCAAGTCGCCGAAGTGGCTGGAGGCGCTGATTTCCAAGGGTGCACTGGGCCAGAAGACCGGCGCCGGCATCTTCCGCAAGGTCGGCAAGGACATCGTGGTGCTGGACCTGGAGAAGCAGGACTACCGCCCGGCCGACCGCAGCGCGGCACCGGAAGTGGTCGAGATCCTGAAGATCAGGAACCCGGCCGAGAAGTTCGCCAAGCTGCGCGAGAGCCAGCACCCGCAGGCGCAGTTCCTGTGGGCGACCTTCCGCGACCTGTTCCACTACAGCGCCTACCACCTGGCCGACATCGCCGAGACCGCGCGCGACGTCGACCTCGCCATCCGCTGGGGCTACGGCTGGTCGCTGGGCCCGTTCGAAACCTGGCAGGCCGCTGGCTGGAAGCAGGTTGCGCAGTGGATCGCCGATGACATCGTCGCCGGCAAGAGCATGAGCAACGCCCCGCTGCCGGACTGGGTGTTCGATGGCCGCGACGGCGTGCACGCCGCCGAGGGCAGCTACAGCCCGTCGCGCAACGCCAAGCTGCCGCGTTCGTCGCTGCCGGTGTACCAGCGCCAGCGCTTCCCCGATCCGCTGCTGGGCGAGACGTTCGCGCCGGGCGAGACCGTGTTCGAGAACGACGGCCTGCGCATGTGGCATGACGGCGACGGCATCGCCGTGGTCAGCTTCAAGACCAAGATGAACACCGTGTCCGACCAGGTGCTGGATGGCCTGCAAGAATGTGTCAGCCGCGCCGAGAAGGATTTCCAGGGCCTGGTGATCTGGCAGCAGAAGGAACCCTTCTCCGCCGGTGCCGACCTGGCCGGTGCCCTCGGCCTGCTGCAGGCCGGCAAGGTCGACCAGTTCGAAGAGATGGTCGCCAACTTCCAGCGCACCAGCCAGCGCATCAAGTACTCGCTGGTGCCGGTGGTGGCTGCCGTGCGCGGCCTGGCCCTGGGTGGCGGCTGCGAGTTCCAGATGCACAGCGCCAAGACCGTGGCTTTCCTGGAAAGCTACATCGGCCTGGTCGAGGCCGGCGTGGGCCTGCTGCCGGCCGGCGGTGGCCTGAAGGAACTGGCCGTGCGTGCCTCGCAGGCCGCCGGTCCGGGCGGTGACGTGTTCGCCGAACTGAAGAAGACCTTCGAGACCGTGGCGATGGCCAAGGTGTCCAACTCGGCGGTCAACGCCAAGGAACTGGGCCTGCTGCGCAGCACCGACAAGGTGGTGTTCAACAGCTACGAGGCGCTGCATATCGCCAAGGCCGAAGCCCGTGCGCTGGCCGAAGCGGGCTACCGTCCGCCGCTGCCGGCACGCCGCATCCAGGTGGCCGGTGACGTGGGTATCGCCACCTTCAAGATGATGCTGGTCAACATGCTGGAGGGCCGTTTCATCAGCCCGTACGACTACGAGATCGCCGAGCGCATCGCCACCGTGCTGTGCGGCGGCAAGGTCGACCGCGGCACCCTGGTCGACGAAGAGTGGCTGCTGACCCTGGAGCGCAAGCACTTCGTCGAACTGGCCCAGCAGGAAAAGACCCAGGCCCGCATCGCGCACATGCTGAAGACCGGCAAGCCGCTGCGGAACTGACGGAAGACATCGGTAGTGCCGGCCGCTGGCCGGCAACCTCTTCCAACCCCTATTCAAGAGATCACTGCAATGACCAAGCAAATCCAGGACGCCTACATCGTCGCCGCCACCCGCACCCCGGTGGGCAAGGCGCCCAAGGGCATGTTCCGCAACACCCGCCCCGACGACATGCTTGCGCACGTGCTGCGCAGCGTCGTCGCACAGGCACCGGGCGTGGACGTCAACCGCATCGATGACGCGATCATCGGCTGCGCCATGCCGGAAGCCGAGCAGGGCATGAACGTGGCGCGCATCGGCGTACTGCTGGCCGGCCTGCCCAACACCATCGCCGCGCAGACCGTGAACCGCTTCTGCTCCTCCGGCCTGCAGGCCGTGGCGCAGGCCGCCGACGCGATCCGCCTGGGCAACGCCGACCTGATGCTGGCCGGTGGCACCGAATCGATGTCGATGGTGCCGATGATGGGCAACAAGATCGCGATGGCACCGAGCGTGTTCGACAACGACCACGTCGCCATCGCCTACGGCATGGGCATCACCGCCGAGAAGGTGGCCGAGGAATGGAAGGTCTCGCGCGAAGACCAGGATGCGTTCGCCCTCGCCTCGCACCAGAAGGCCATGGCCGCGATCCAGAACGGTGACTTCAAGGACGAGATCAGCCCGTACGAGATCGTCTCGCACCTGCCGGACCTGGCCGATGGCCAGCGCATCATCACCCGCAACAAGGTGGCCGACACCGATGAAGGCCCGCGTCCGGATTCCTCGGCCGAAGGCCTGGCCAAGCTGCGCCCGGTATTCCGCAACGGCCAGTTCGGCGGCACCGTCACTGCCGGCAACTCCTCGCAGATGAGCGATGGCGCCGGCGCCGTGCTGCTGGCTTCGGAGCAGGCAATCAAGGATTACGGCCTGACCCCGCTGGCGCGTTTCGTCAGCTTCTCGGTGGCCGGCGTGCGTCCGGAAGTGATGGGCATCGGCCCGATCGCCGCGATCCCGAAGGCGCTGAAGCAGGCCGGCCTGACCCAGGACCAGCTGGACTGGATCGAGCTGAACGAAGCCTTCGCCGCGCAGTCGCTGGCGGTGATCCGTGATTGCGGCCTGGACCCGAGCAAGGTCAACCCGCTGGGCGGCGCGATCGCCCTGGGCCATCCGCTGGGTGCGACCGGCGCGATCCGTACCGCGACCCTGCTGCACGGCCTGCGTCGTCGCCAGCAGAAGTACGGCATGGTGACGATGTGCATCGGCACCGGCATGGGCGCGGCGGGTATTTTCGAGGCGCTGTAAGGTTCAGAGCGTTGCCGGCTGGAGTGTCGGTTGGCTGTGGGGCCCGGGTGGGTGAGGCTGCCCGGGACACGCCGTGAACCCCCCTCCGGGGTCCGGCCCAGCCGCTGGCGGCTGTGCGTTCGGGCGCTTGCGAAGCAGTGCTTCGCAAGCAAAGCGCCCTCACCCATGGGGGCTTGGCAGCGGCATCCATGCCGCTGACAGTCCCGGTCAGCCTCACCCACCCGGACCACCCGGCATTCCGCGCGGCGGAGGGGTGAGCAAAGGCAGGGTCAAGAGCTGGGGTCAGAGCCCTTTGCGCAGCAAAGGGATCTGACCCCAGCAAGCAAAAAAGGCAGCCACTGGCTGCCTTTTTGCTTTTGCTTCTGCCTTTGATTCCGCCCTTCCCGTCCGCACCCGCAGGAAACTGTCGAGAGGCGTGGGCAGTCCGCTGCAGGACCGTTGGCGCCATGGATGGCGCCATCGAGCCCCCATGGGTGAGGGCGCTTTGCTTGCGAAGCACTGCTTCGCAAGCGCCCGAACGCACAGCCGCCAGCGGCTGGGCCGGACCCCGGAGGGGGGTTTACGGCGTGTCCTGCAGCGGACTGCCCACGCCTCCCCACTTTGGGAGGAAGGCGCTGACGGAGCGCTTGATAAACCTTATTCCGCCAGCATCGCCGCCAGCTTCTCGCGCGCCGGGCCAGCCAGCTTCGGGTTATCCAGCGCGAACCGGATCGTCGCCTCCACCAGCCCCAGGTGCGTGCCGCAGTCAAAGCGGGTGCCCTCGAATCGATAGGCATCGACCTCTTCAGTCTTCAGCAGCTGCGCGATCGCATCGGTCAGCTGGATCTCGCCACCAGCACCGCTACCGGTCTGTTCCAGCAACTCGAAAATCTTCGGGCTCAGTACATAACGGCCCACCACCGCCAGGTCGCTCGGCGCGTCCTCCGGCTTCGGCTTCTCGACGATCTCCGAAATGCGGCCCTTGCGGCCATCAAAGGCCTCGGTGGCCACGATGCCGTAGCTGGCGGTCTTTTCGTGCGGCACGTCTTCAACGGCGATCACGCTGGCGCCACTGGCCTCGTTGAGATCGGCCATCTGCTTGAGCGCACCCGCACCGCGGTTCCAGATCAGGTCGTCCGGCAGCAGCACGGCGAACGGCTCGTCACCGATCACGGCTTTGGCACAGAGCACCGCATGCCCCAGGCCCAGTGCTTCGGCCTGGGTCACGAAGATCGCACGCACGCCCTCCGGAAGAACGTGGCGGATCAGCTCCAGCTGTTCCTGCTTGCCGGCGCGCTCGAGCTTCTGTTCCAGCTCGTAGGCCTTGTCGAAATAGTCGGCGACTGCATGCTTGTAGCGGTTGGTGATGAACACCAACGTATCGCAGCCGGCCTCGATGGCTTCATCCACGGCGTACTGGATCAGCGGCCGATCAATGATCGGCAGCATCTCCTTCGGCACGGTCTTGGTTGCTGGCAGAAAACGCGTCCCCAGCCCTGCCACCGGGAAAACCGCTTTGCGGATTCGCTTGCTCATTGGTACCTGTTGGCCTCACGTGCCGGAAAAGGCAGGACTTTAGCGGATGAAATGTAAGCATCCTGTGCGATTGGCGAAAACTCCGGCATGGTCGCAAACAGGATCTCCTGGATGCTGGCAGTGTCGTAGCTGGCAATCGCCTCGCGCAGGCGCGGGACATTGCCCAGCACCAGGTCGCGCGCGAACGTGCGCACGCCGGCCTCGAGAATCTTCGGGTGCGCGGTTGAACGATAGTCCTCGTCCGAATAGAACAGCGTCTCGTGCAGCTTCTCGCCCGGGCGCAGGCCGGTATAGATGATCGGAATGTCCTTGTACGGCTGCTTGCCGGCCAGGCGGATCATCTGCTCGGCCAGCACGCGGATCGGCACCGGCTCGCCCATGTCGAGGGTATAGATCGCACCGTGCGATGCCGACGCGGCCGCCTGCAGGATCAGCTGGCAGGCCTCCGGGATGGTCATGAAGTAGCGGCTGACTTCCGGATCGGTAACGGTCACCGGCCCACCGCGCAGGATCTGCTCGCGGAACAGCGGCACCACGCTGCCGGCCGAGGCCAGCACATTGCCGAAACGCACGGTGACGAAACGGGTGTGCGTGGACTTCTGGTCCAGGCTCTGGCAGATCATCTCGGCATAGCGCTTGCTGGCACCCAGCGCATTGACCGGGTCCACCGCCTTGTCGGTGGAGATGAAGACGAAATGCTCGACGCGCGCCTCCAGGCAGGCCCGGGCCACGTTCTCGGTCGCCAGGATGTTGTTGCGCACCGCTTCACGCAGCTGGCGCTCAAGCACCGGCACATGCTTGTAGGCCGCCGCATGGAACGCCGTATCCACCGGATGCAGCGACAGCGCATGGCGGATCACAGCCGGGTCACCGCAGTCACCCAGCACGGCTTCGATCTCGACATCGGGGAAACTGCGGCGCAGTTCGCCCTCGATGGTCAGCAGCAACAGCTCGCTGATCTCCAGCAGGATGATCCGGCCAGCACCATGGCGCGCGCACTGGCGGCACAGTTCCGAGCCAATCGAGCCACCGGCACCAGTGACCATCACCGTACGTCCACCCAACCAGCCACGGATCAGGTTCCAGTCCGGCATGATCGGCTTGCGGCCGAGCAGGTCCTCGATCGCCACTTCCTTCAGCTGCCCGGGAAGCGACTGGCCCTGCAGGATGTCGCTGAGCTTGGGCACGGTGCGGAACGGCACGCCCGTGCTTTCACAGATGGCCACGATCCGCTGCATGCCGGCGGCATCCAGCGAGGGGATGGCAATCACCAGCAGCTTGGCCGCGGTCTCGCGGACCACGGTGGGCGCGTCGTCCAGGGTGCCAAGGATAGGCAGGCCCTGCAGCTTGGCCCCGCGCAGATGTGGGGCGTCGTCGAGCAGGCCGACCGGCTCGAAGTTGCCCGAGCGCCGCAGGTCACGCACCAGCGTCTCAGCCGCCTGGCCGGCACCAAGGATCAGCACACGACGTGCGCTGGAATCGGACTGCAGCGCCTGGTAGTCCTTCCAGGCCCGGTACAGCAGGCGTGGCGCGCCCAGCAGGGCCGACAGCGCGAACGGATAGATCACCAGCACCGACATCGGCACGCCATCGAAGCGCTTCCACATCAGCACCAGCACGATCGCGACCATGCCGATGAAGCTGGCCTTGAAGATGTTCAGCAGGTCGCTGACGCTGGCAAACCGCCACAGTCCGCGGTAAAGGCCGACGCGCCAGAACACCAGGCCCTGCAGCAGCAGTACCAGCGTGGTGTCGATATTCCAGAGGGGAAGCTCGGGCGCGTTGGGCAGGATCGAGTAGCGCCCCGCGTGGAGCAGCTGCCAGCATGCCCAGACCATGAACAGGTCGTGGCAGACGATGGCCGAACGCGGCATCAGGCCGAGGATTCTGTCCCGCCAGGGTGAAGCCATAAGTCAGGTATTTCCTTGTCGATGGCGCAATCCATTGCGCAGGAGGAGCCAGAGGACGCTCAGCGCACTGAACCACGCGATCGCCACGACAGCCTCCCACCTCGGCTGCAATTTGGAGCAGACAACAGTCACTGTAATACTGAACAGACCCAAAGCAAAGTACATCCCTGTCACCCGGGCGTGACTGGCTCCTGCCTGCACCGCGCGCTGGTAGACATGCTGGGTATGGGGTTCCATCCAGCGTTGTCCTGAAATGATGCGCGCCAGCAGTGTGAAGCCTGCGTCCACAAGGAAAGCCGAGGCCGGCACCAGCAGCAGGAGCCAGTTGATGTCCGTGCGTACGCTGGCGATGGCCAGCACGGCCGCAACCGCATAGCCCAACGCGCCACTTCCGACATCACCCATGAAGATCCGCGCCCGCGGAAAATTGAACGGCAGGAAGCCCAGGCAGGCCAGGCCCAATGCCAGGGCCGCAAGCGAATAGGGCCAGGGCAGAAGCGGCGCCAGTCCCAATGCGACAACAATCGCCTGGCTGGCGGCAATGCCGTTGATCCCATCCATGAAGTTCCAGATGTTGATCAGCGAGGCGGTGAACAGCAGCACCAGCCCGGCCAGCAGCCAGCTGCCACCGTTGGCCTTGACCAGCATGGCCAGCAGCGCTGCCGCAATGAAGTGCACCAGCAGCCGGCGCATTGCAGGCAGGGGCCTGTGGTCGTCCCACCAGCCGATGCCGGCCACCAGGACCAGGCCAAGGCTGGCGACCAGCAGGCTCGGCGCGGCGTCCGGCCAGACGAACATGGCCACGCCCGCCGTAACCAGCAGGCTGATGACGATGGCGATACCACCGCCGCGCGGTGTCGCCACGCTATGGCTGCGGCGCTCGCCGGGCTGGTCCAGCAACTGCTGCCGCACGGCATAGCCACGGGCTGCCCAGGTCAGGGCTGCGCTCAGCAGGGCCAGCCCCAGCAGCGCCCCCATCACGAACCACGGCATGGATCAGAGCACCGCGTAGTTCAGCAGCGGCTTGACCGTCCCCCACTCCTTGCAGCTCGGGCACTGCCAGTGATGCGTCCGCGCTCCGAAACCGCAGCGGGTGCAGCGGTAGGCCGGGTTGCGCACCAGCAACTGATCGGTGATGTGCTTGAGATCGTGCAGGGTGGCGGTGGAGTCGGCACCCTCGGCCAGGGTCAGGTCGATCAATGCGGACTCGCCACGCACCGACGGGCGATCCTTCAGCTGGCGCCCCAGGTAGGCACGGGCCGGTGCCACGCCTTCCTGTTCTTCCATCAGCCGGGTCAACGCCAGTACCGGAGCGATGCCGCGATAGTGCTCGGTCATTTCCGACAGGAAGGCACGCGCGCCCGCGAGGTCACCGACCTTGCGATAGTTCGCCATCAGCGCCGGCAGCAGCTCGGGCAGGTATTCCGGATCGTTGCGGGCCGCGCGCTCGAACGCGCGCACCGCGGCTTCCGCGTTGCCGGCATCGGTCTCCAGGCGACCCTCGATGATGCCCGCGCGCACCGACATCGCATCGGCCTGGTAGGCACGGGCGATCGCTGCCCTCGCCTCTTCCAGCTTGCCGGCGCCACGGAAGCGCTCGGCCAGCTCGCACTCGAACTGACCGATCAGCTTGCCCATCGGCTCGCCGGTCACGTCCTCGAAACGGGTCGCGTTGTCGATCGCCTTTTCCCAGTCGCGCTCGGCCTGGTAGATGCCGATCAGGTGCTTGAGCGCCTGCGGGGCGCGCTGGTCCAGCTGCGCAAGTTCGGTGAACACGGTCTCGGCACGGTCCAGCAGGCCGGACTTCATGTAGTCCTCGCCCAGCGCCAGCAGGGCCTGCACGCGCTGTGCATCACTCAGATCGTGGCGGTTCACCAGGCCCTGGTGCAGGCGGATGGCGCGGTCGACTTCACCGCGGCGGCGGAACAGGTGGCCCAGCGCGACCTGGGTCTCGAAGGTTTCCTTGTCCAGCTCGGCGATATGCAGGAACAGCTCGATGGCCTTGTCCGGCTGCTCGTTGAGCAGGTAGTTCAGGCCCCGGAAATAGGTGCTCGACAGGCGGCTGACCTGGCTGTCACCGTGACGCTGCCCGCCGCGCCGACCGATCACCCATCCCGCTACTGCAGCCAGCGGGACGAACAGGAAAAACCAAAGCCACTCGGTGACGAATTCCATCTTCGATCAGCGTCCGTCAAAAGATTGGGAGGAAACACCCGCGGCCGGCGTCGCCGCCCCGGACTTGTTGGCACGGCGCAGCTGGCTGTAGAGCGGAATGACCACGCTCACCAGCACCAGGCCGGCGCCGACAATGACACCCACCAGCAGCGCAGCGATCAGCGCCACGCCTACCGAAGTATGCAACTGGGTGAAAAGCAGGTTGATCGACATCGCGGTCATGTTGACCGCACCGATGATCAGCCCAAGGATCAGGACCGCCAGCAGGACCAGCAGACGAAAAACCTTCATGCGAGAGCTCCAGTGGCAGGAGTCCGTAGCTTATCCGACTCGCGGCTTGATTCGCACGCGGTAGCGCGACGGGAGGCTCAGGCCGGATCAGCGTCCAGCGGCAGCACACTGCTGACCCGCTCGCGCAGTTCCTTGCCCGGCTTGAAATGGGGAACATGCTTGCCCGGCAGGGCAACCGATTCGCCGGTCTTCGGGTTGCGACCCAGGCGCGGCGGACGATAGTGCAGCGAGAAGCTGCCGAAACCACGGATTTCGATGCGATCCCCGGCGGACAGCGAACCGCCCATCATTTCCAGCAACGACTTCACCGCCAGATCGACATCATCGGCCTTCAGGTGCGCCTGGCGGCGCGCAAGGATTTCGATCAGTTCGGATTTGGTCATCACCGGCTCACATCAAGGGCATCTCAGCCTGAAACGGCCCGGGCAAACGCCCGGGCCGTCCAGAAAACAACGTACAGCGTAAGGCCGATTACTCGGACTTGTTGCCGTTCAGCTGTGCACGCAGCAGCGCGCCCAGCTGGGTGGTGCCGCTGGAAGCCGAAGAGGACTGGTATTCCTCCAGCACTTCGCGCATTTCCGCGTCGTCCTTGGCCTTGATCGACAGCTGCAGGGTACGGCCCTTGCGGTCCATGCCCACGAACTTCGCTTCGACCTTGTCGCCGACCTTCAGGTGCTGGGTGGCGTCGTCAACGCGCTCGTTGGCGATGTCGCGTGCCGAGACGTAACCTTCGATGCCGTCAGCCAGCTCGATGATCGCGCCCTTGGCGTCGACTTCCTTCACCACGCCTTCGACCTTGGAGCCCTTCGGATTGGCAGCCATGTACTGGCCGAACGGATCCTGCTCCAGCTGCTTCACGCCCAGGGAGATGCGCTCGCGCTCCGGATCGACAGCCAGGACGACGGCGTCCAGGGTATCGCCCTTCTTGAAGTTGCGAACGACGTCTTCGCCGGTGGTGTTCCAGCTGATGTCGGACAGGTGGACCAGGCCGTCGATGCCGCCGTCCAGGCCGATGAAGATGCCGAAGTCGGTGATCGACTTGATCTGGCCCGACACCTTGTCACCCTTCTTGTGGGTGGCAGCGAAGGTTTCCCACGGATTGGCGGCAACCTGCTTCATGCCCAGCGAGATGCGGCGACGCTCTTCGTCGACGTCCAGGACCATGACTTCAACTTCGTCACCAACCTGCACAACCTTGGACGGGTTGACGTTCTTGTTGGTCCAATCCATCTCGGAGACGTGCACCAGGCCTTCGACGCCCGGCTCGATCTCGACGAACGCGCCGTAATCGGTGACGTTGGAGACCTTGCCGAAGACGCGGCTGTTGGCCGGGTAACGACGACCGATGTTGTCCCACGGATCCTCGCCCAGCTGCTTCAGGCCCAGCGAAACGCGGTTGCGCTCGCGGTCGAACTTCAGCACGCGGACGTCCAGCTCGTCGCCGACGTTCACGACTTCCGACGGGTGACGCACGCGCTTCCACGCCATGTCGGTGATGTGCAGCAGGCCGTCGATACCGCCCAGGTCCACGAACGCGCCGTAGTCGGTCAGGTTCTTGACGACACCCTTCAGGATCGCGCCTTCCTGCAGCTTGTCCATCAGCTGCTCGCGCTCTTCCGAGTGCTCGCTTTCGACGACAGCGCGGCGCGAGACCACGACGTTGTTACGCTTGCGGTCCAGCTTGATGAGCTTGAACTCGAGTTCCTTGCCTTCCAGGTAGGCCGGATCGCGCACCGGGCGCACATCGACCAGGGAACCCGGCAGGAAGGCGCGGACATCCTTGATGTCCACGGTGAAACCACCCTTGACCTTGCCGCTGATGCGGCCGGTGATGGTTTCGTTCTTTTCCAACGCTTCTTCCAGCTCGTCCCACACCATCGCGCGCTTGGCCTTCTCGCGCGACAGGACGGTTTCGCCGAAGCCGTTCTCGATCGAGTCGAGGGCGACCTTGACGATGTCGCCTTCGGCGACGTCGATTTCGCCAGCGTCGTTACGGAACTGTTCGATCGGCACGATGCCTTCGGACTTCAGGCCAGCGTTGATCACCACGACGTCGCCGCGGACTTCAACAACGGTACCGCTGACGATGGCGCCCGGCTTCAGCTTGGCCAGGTTGGCCTGGCTGGCTTCAAACAGTTCGGCAAATGATTCGGTCATTAGATTTACTCTGTTGGACACATGGGTCGGTGGCGTCCCCTTCAGGGGAATGGCGACCG
The DNA here is from genome assembly GCF_029837545.1 of Stenotrophomonas sp. GD04024. NCBI lineage: Bacteria > Pseudomonadati > Pseudomonadota > Gammaproteobacteria > Lysobacterales > Lysobacteraceae > Stenotrophomonas > Stenotrophomonas sp. GD04024. The sequence goes on from NZ_JAOEDV010000085.1 coordinate 12,585, forward strand.
CCCGCCTGTTGGTCGACCCCGGAAACGCAGGTCGTGTGTAGTAGGAAAACCGCCACGCATCATTGCGCGACGGAGCTGGTACAGCACTGCTATGCGCGACCACCACCGATGCTGCTGGCAGTGCTCCCGCGCGAACGGATCAGGCAGCCGGAACCGGAAGCAGATCCATCACTCTGGCAACGACATCTGCGATGCCGATGCCTGTGGTGTCGATGAGGACGGCATCGTCTGCCGGCTTCAGGGGCGCCACGGTACGCTGAGCATCACGGGCGTCGCGGGCCATGATCTCGCGCAGGATGTCATCAAAGTTAACAGAAACCCCCTTGTCTTTCAACTGCTTATGCCGGCGCTCGGCGCGCTCCTCGGCACTGGCGGTCAGGAAGACCTTGTAGGAGGCGTCCGGGAAGATCACCGTGCCCATGTCGCGGCCGTCGGCGACCAGGCCGGGCAGCTCCCTGAATGCGCGCTGGCGCTCTTTCAGCGCAGCCCGCACCTCGGGAATGGCCGCGATGGCCGAGGCCAGCGCCCCGGTGGTCTCCAGGCGCAGCTCGTCGGTGGCATCGGTACCGTTCACCATGACCCGCATCGAATCGCCCTGTTCAACAAACTGAACGTGGGTATCGAAGGTGCAGCGCACCAGGGCCGACGCGTCGGAGGTATCGATGTCGGCCCAGCTCGCAGCCACGCCCACCGCCCGGTACAGCGCGCCCGAATCCAGGTAATGCCAGCCCATCCGGCGCGCGATGATGCGGCTGATGGTACCCTTGCCAGCCCCGGAAGGGCCGTCGATGGTCAGGACGGGAGCGAGTGGATTCATGGGGTTCCCAGAGCGTTCGAAGGGGTCATTCTAGCCCCTGCCCGACGCCCCCAGCGGGATCTTTTGTGCAACCACTTGAAACCATGAGGAAAAGCCCGGTAGAATGGCGGGCTTGAACGAGCGTCAACTGCCGATTGTCTTTCGCATATCGCGGCCACGCTCCACCCGAACAACTACTGTTTACGCCGAGGTATGCCATGAAAGTCCTGTCCTCCCTGAAGTCGGCGAAGGCCCGTCACCGTGACTGCAAGGTCGTGCGTCGTCGTGGCAAGATCTTCGTCATCTGCAAGTCGAACCCGCGTTTCAAGGCGCGTCAGCGCTAAGCCTCACAGCCTTCCGGCTGCGGCTGGCCCTACGCGGGGCCGACCCGATGCAAGAAACCGCCTTCGGGCGGTTTTTTGTTTTATGCGGCTTTTTCCTGCCAATTTTGCTGTAATCGCCGTTCTTGACCACTGGGGAGTAGATCGAGATGAAGCGTTACCTGTCCGCCCTGGCCGTGATGGCCACCCTGGCTGCCGCCACTCCGGCGCTGGCCGATACCCTGCTTGTCGACCGTGCCCGCGAGAAGCCGGCCGGTGCCCTGCCCGTGCGCGGCCAGAGCATGCAGCAGGTGCAGGCACAGTTCGGCGCGCCGAGCGAACAGCTGCAGCCGCGCGGCGGGCAGAAGCGGCAATGGCCGACCATCAACCGCTGGGTCTACCCGCAGTTCACCGTCTACTTCGAGAAGCAGAAGGTGATCGACGTGGTGGCCAACCAGGCGGACCCGAACGAAGTCGGCCCGAAACCACCGATCCGTTGATCCCTTTACTACCCGCCGTGGGCGGGCCTGTGTAGCGAGACCATGAACCAGACCCTTCGTTTTCCTGCCGAGTGGGAAGCCCAGAGCGGCGTCCTGATTGCCTGGCCCACCGCCGACACCGACTGGGCCGAGCGCCTGGGCCAGGTGGAAGAGACCTACATCGCCCTGGTCGCGGCCATCACCCGCTTCCAGCCGGTGCTGATCTGCGTGGCCGACGACGACGTGGAGACCTATGCCGAGATGCGGCTGCGCTCCAACCGCATCGACATGGACAAGGTCCACTTCACCACGGCGGCCTACGACGACACCTGGCTGCGCGACTCCGGCCCGATCACGCTGCGCCGCACCGATGGCGGCTTCCAGCTGCTGGATTTCCGCTTCACCGGCTGGGGCGGCAAGTTCGACGCCACCCTCGATGACCAGCTGGTGGGCGTGCTCGATCAGGCCGGCGTGTTCAACGACGCACCGGTGCGCAGCATTCCGTTCGCGCTGGAAGGCGGCGGCATCGAGACCGATGGCGAAGGCACCCTGCTGACCACCTGGAAGTGCCTGCACGAGCGCCACCCGGACCGCGACCGCGCCAGCCTGAGTGCCGACCTGGCCGACTGGCTGCAGCAGGACCGCGTACTGTGGCTGGACCACGGCTACCTGGAAGGCGACGACACCGACGCCCACATCGACACCCTCGCCCGCTTCGCCTCGTCCGACAGCATCGTCTACCAGGCCTGCGACGACGAGAGCGACTCGCACTATGCCGAGCTGCAGGCGATGGGCAATGAACTGGCCGCGCTGCGCACCAAGGATGGCCAGCCGTACCGCCTGTTCCCTCTGCCGTGGGCACAGCCGGTGATCGACGAAGGCCGCCGCCTGGCCGCGTCGTACGCCAACTACCTGATCGTCAATGGCGCGGTGCTGATGCCGGCCTACGGCGACCCGGCTGACGACCTGGCGCGCGACGTGCTGGCGAAGGCGCACCCGGGCCGCGAGATCGTGCAGGTGCCCTGCCGCTCGCTGATCTGGCAGAACGGCAGCCTGCACTGCATCACCATGCAGCTGCCGGCGGGGTTGTTGAAGGCTTAAGGATTGGTAGTGCCGGCCGCTGGCCGGCAACCATGCAATGCCTGATGGATCCACGGGATTGCCGGCCAGCGGCCGGCACTACCAGCACCCATTCAGCGCGCAACACGCCGTCGCCATCCATCCGCGCTAACATGCAGGTTTTCCCCCGCAGGAACGCCCCGCATGAACTCGCGCAGCCCCCTTACCGTCGCCCTGATCCAGGAGCGCAACCACGGTGACGCCGCCGCCAATCTGGCGGTGATCGAAGCACGCGTGGCCGAGGCGGCTGCGCAGGGTGCCAAGCTGGTGCTGCTGCAGGAACTGCACAACGGCCCGTACTTCTGCCAGCACGAGTCGGTGGACGAGTTCGACCTGGCCGAGCCGATTCCGGGCCCCAGCACCGAGCGCCTGGGCGCGCTGGCGAAGAAGCATGGCGTGGTGCTGGTCGGTTCGCTGTTCGAGCGCCGCGCCGCCGGCCTGTACCACAACACCGCCGTGGTGTTCGAGAAGGACGGCACCCTGCTCGGCAAGTACCGCAAGATGCACATCCCGGACGATCCGGGCTTCTACGAAAAGTTCTACTTCACCCCGGGCGACATCGGGTTCACCCCGATCGACACCTCGGTGGGCCGCCTCGGCGTGCTGGTCTGCTGGGACCAGTGGTACCCGGAAGCGGCGCGCCTGATGGCGCTGGCCGGTGCCGAACTGCTGCTCTACCCCACCGCGATCGGCTGGGACCCGGACGACGTGCAGGACGAGAAGACCCGCCAGCGCGATGCTTGGGTGCTGAGCCACCGCGGCCACGCCGTGGCCAACGGCCTGCCGGTGCTGAGCTGCAACCGCGTCGGCCACGAAGCCTCGCCGCTGGGCGCGTCGGGCATCCAGTTCTGGGGCAACAGCCACGTGCTGGGCCCGCAGGGCGAATTCCTGGCCGAAGCCGGCACCGACGCCACCGTGCTGCTGTGCGATGTGGACCTGCAGCGCAGCGAGCACGTGCGCCGCATCTGGCCATTCCTGCGTGATCGCCGCATCGATGCGTACGGCGACCTGCTCAAGCGCTACATCGACTGAGCCGGAGCCCGCGCATGGCCGTCCTCATCCGTGATGCCGGCCCGGCCGACATCGACGCGATCACCGCGATCTACGCGGTGGAAGTGACCGACTTCGTCAACACCTACGAGTACGACATTCCGGACGCGACCGAGATGCTGCGCCGCATGCGCGACATCATCGACCGTGGCTTCCCCTACCTGGTCGCCGAGATCGACGGCCAGGTGGCCGGCTATGCCTACGCCAACACCTACCGCACCCGCGTGGCCTACCAGTGGACCGTCGAGAATTCGGTCTACGTCGATGCCCGTTTTCAGGGCAACGGCGTCGGCACCGGCCTGCTGCAGGCCCTCATCGACGCCTGCGTGGCGCGCGGCTACCGGCAGATGGTGGCGGTGATCGGTGAACCGACCAACACCGCTTCGATCAAGCTGCACGAACGCTTCGGCTTCCACCTGGTAGGCATTTTCAAGGGCCTGGGCCGCAAGCACGGCCGCTGGCTGGACACCGTGCAGATGCAGCGCGCGCTCGGCGATGGCGCTGACACCGCACCTTCCAATGAATGAACCCATGACTGAAACCCTTCCCGAGACCGGCGACGACCTGTTCGCCGGCCAGCCGGTGCGTGTCGTCGAACGTGACGGCGTGCGCTACACCCTGCTGGGCACTGCCCACGTCTCCCGCGCCAGCGTCGAAGCCGTGGAAAAGGCCATCGACAGCGGCCGCTTCGATGCAGTGGCCGTCGAGCTGGACCCGCAGCGCCTGCAGGCGTTGAGCGACCCGGACACGCTGGCCAAGCTCGACCTGGTCGAGGTGATCCGCAAGGGCCGGGTGGCGCTGTTCGCCGCCAACCTGGCCTTGTCCGCCTACCAGCGCCGCCTGGCCGAACAGCTCGACATCGAGCCGGGCGCGGAACTCAAGCGTGCGGTGGAACTGGCGCGTGAGCGCAACCTGCCGGTACACCTGATCGACCGCGAGGTGGGCCTGACCTTCCGCCGCGCATCGCAGCGGCTGGGCTTCTTCGGCAAGCTGAAGCTGGTCGCCGGCCTCGGTGCCGGCCTGTTCTCATCCGAGGAAGTGGGCGAGAACGAGATCGAGAAACTCAAGCAGGGCGACATGCTGGAATCGAGCTTCGGCGAGTTCGCCAGCGAGAGCCCGGCGCTGTACGAGACCATCATCGGCGAGCGTGACCGCTACATGGCCACGCGCCTGCGCGAAGAACACGACCCGCAGCAGCGCGAAGTGCTGGCCGTGGTCGGTGCCGGCCACCTGGCCGGGCTGGCGCGCTACCTGGAAACCGACACCGAGGCACCGGCGCCGCTGCGCGCGGAACTGGAGGCGGTGCCGAAGAAGCGCAACATTCCGTGGTTCACGCTGGGCATCCTGGCCATCGTGGCGACCGGCATCGGCGTGGGCTTCTATCGCGGTGGACTGGGCGTGGGTACCGAACTGCTGGCGACCTGGGCGATGTATACCGGCGGCCTGGCGGGCCTGGGCTGCCTGCTGGCCGGCGGCCATCCGCTGAGCATCCTCACCGCGATCGCGGTGGCCCCGTTCAAGCCGTTCCGCCTGAGCATCCCGACCGGTGCGTTCTCGGCGCTGGTGGAAGCGCGGCTGCGCAAACCGGCCTACGAGGACTTCCTGAAGCTGCGCGACGATGCGCAGAGCCTGAAGGGCTGGTACCGCAACCGCGTCACCCGCGTGGTGCTGACCTTCATGCTGACCAACATCGGCAGCATGCTCGGCCTGTGGCTAACCACCTTCAAGGTGTGGGGCAAGG
>NZ_JAOEDV010000086.1:0-18033 GCF_029837545.1 Stenotrophomonas sp. GD04024
CGCCGCCCAGTTCGCGGGTGTAATCGGCCACCGCGTAGGCGCTGATGGTGCGGTTGAAGCGCCCGACCACACCCACGCCGGCTTCCAGCGCACGCGAGCGCTGCGAGTTGACGATCACGTCGCCGTCGAAGCGGATGCGATCCTCGCCGGAGCCGCCGTGCCAGTAGTTGAGCTTGAAGTACGGCTGCCAGCCGTTGTCGGCCAACTGGTAGTCACCGGTCAGGCGCAGGCCGATGCGGCCGGTCCAGGCGTTGTCGTTGTCGAAGCGCACGCTCGATACCGCATCGCGACGGTCATCCAGCGCGGTGCGCTGCCAGATCACCTGTACCTGCGGCTCCAGCCACCAGGCCGACTGGCCGAACTGCAGCAGCGGCTTGCCGGCCTCCACCGACACGCTGGTGCCATCGCCCTTGATGCCGAAGCCCAGCCCGCGCGAGGAACGCACGCGCCCGTCGTAACGGCTCTGCATCGCCACCGCATCGATGTAGCCACCGGTGCTGCCGGTGAGTGTCCAGTACAGGCCCACGTGTTTGTCATCCAGGCGGTTCTGTCCCACCTGCACGTTCTCCCAGCCCAGCGCCAGGCCGGTGGTCTTGCCCTGTGCGCGGGTGCGGCCGACAAACACGCCGATCTGGTTGCGATGGTTGTCGTTGGCCGCAGCCCACACATCAAGGCCGGCCTGCAGGCCCATCACATCGCCGTCGAACCCAGGCTGCGCATCGCCCTTCCAGTGAATCTCGCTGCTCTGCCCGACCAGCCGGCCCCAGGCGGTGCGCAGCGCGCCCTGGTTGTACAGCAGGCGCTGCTCGCCCTGCCGCTCGTGGAACGTGCCGAGGCTGGCCAGAGAGGCCTCGCGCAGCAGGGGCGGCACCACGGCGTAGGTGGCGGTCTCCATGCGGTACAGCGGCACCACGGCGCCCTCTGCCGGGCGCGCATCCGGCGTCGGCGGTGCGCCGGTACCAGGCAGGCTGCCACCGGCCACCGGCACCTCGGGCACTTCCGGATCGGTCGGCGGCGGCGCCGGCGGTGGCTCCGGCGGCGGTGGCGGTGGGGCGGTCTCACCGGCGGTCAGGTCCGGATCGGTGGCGCCTTCGGGCGGCGGGGGTGGCGCCGGCGTGATCGGCGGCGGCGGGGCCACCGGCGGTGTCGGCGGTGGCGGCGTGACGGTACCGCCGCCATTGGGCGCCGGGGTTGGTCCCTGCACCAGCGTCGAGCGCAGGTACCAGTTCTCGCCGGTGCCCGCGCTGACCCCGCCCTTGAACAGGAAGTACTCATAGGCACCGGCCGCCACGGGCGCAAACAGCGAGAATGCGCCCGGCGCGGTGGTGGCGCCATTCAATGCCTGCACCACCAGGATGCCGTCGGTACGTGTCGCCGCACCACCGCCGCCCACGTTGAGGATGCCGATGCCGGTGCTGCCGGTGGCCGTGCCGCCGTCGAACACCAGCTTGTCACTGGCCGAATCATCGGCCCCCAGCACCGTCTTCAGGTACAGACCGCCACCGTCGCCGCGGTAATTGCCGCGCACGGTGAAGGCATCACCGGCGCTGCCGCTGGCGGTCAGGTCGATGCGCCCGGCATTGACCATGTTGACCAGGCCCGATGCCATGAACGGACGGATGGCATGGTTGCCGCCGCCAGCGAACAATGTGCTGGTGTCGTCGACGGTGAGCGTACCGGTGCCGGTGCCGGCATCGCCCAGAACCAGATTGCCGTCGAAGGTCAGTTCGGTGCTGCTGGCCAGGCTGATCGTTTCCCAGTTCTGGAAGCGCCCGACGCCGGTGGTCTTGACGTTGGTGAGGTTGAGCTGGTCGGTGCCGCTGCCGCCATCGAACAGGGGGACTGCACCGACGTGGGTCTGGGTGAGGTTGGCCAGGTTCGCAACGTCGTCATCCGGGCCCATGTCGATCGCGCCGTAGACGATGCCGCCATCGGTCCAGTTGAAGGTGTCATTGCCGGTGCTGAGCAGCACCTGGCCGCGCACGGTGCCATCAGTGATGGTCACGCTGTCGGCACCGCCGCTGACGCTGATGTTGCCGCCGATGTAGGCCGTGCCCGAAATGATGATGGTGTCGGTGTCGAAGCCGGTCACCACGTTGCCGTCAACGGTACCGCCGGACATGTCCCACAGGTTCTTGTCGAGCTTCATGTTGACCCGGCCGATGCGGCCACCGGTCATCCAGGCCCGGTCGCCATCTTCGAAGGCACCGATGATGCGGCCACCACTCATGCGGAAGGTGTCGATGTTGTCGCCCTGCTGCAGGGCGCCGACGGTGCCGCCGGTCATGACGAAATCGTCGCGGCCACTGCCCTGCGCGACCACGCCGGTGATGGTGCCGTCGGTCACCGTCATCTGGTCATCGCCGCTGCCCTGGTCGACACGGTCGAGGGTGCCGTCGTTGAGCAGCAGCACATCGTTGCCATCGCCCTGCAGGACACCGCCGGTGATGCTGCCGGCCTGCATCTCCAGGCGATCATTGCCGGCACCGAACTGCACGCCGGTTCCGCCACTGATCGTTCCGCGGTTGACCAGCACGCTGTCACCATTGCCGACGAACTGCAGGGCGATGTTGCTGCCCGTGCTGATGCTGCCAAGGTTCTCGACGCGGCTGCCGCCGCCGAGCTGCACCGCCACGCCGCTGACCGAACTGATCGCGCCCTGGCTGGACAGCAGATGGCCCCCTGCGCCGACCAGCGCAATGGCGGAACCGCCACCGCTCTGCTGCAGCTGGGCGCTGCTGGCAACGTTGACAGTGATGCCGGCCGCGCCGCTGGCAGCGATGGGAACGGTCTGCGGGTTGGGCGCGCTGGCGCTGCAGGTGACCGTCTGGCCGGCAACGGGCGCGATGGCGTCACAGCCGGCCCAGGCGACGCTGGCGGACATCAGCATGACGGAGGGAACGGCCAGGGCCTGCAGCACGGAAACGGTGAGGCGGCGCGGACGAAACGCGCGCGGGACGGCACGGGACATACAGCACTCCTGGACAGGGGATCAGGAACTGCGGATATGCGGTACTGTGAGCGCAGTCTGCCTTGTCGTGAATGGTTTCGACAGGTGAATTTACGTGCCAGTGATCACACTTCAATTGCGAACTCGGGCGATTCTCACCTGGCCTCTACGTGGCTGAAACCATTCATTTTTCTGGAGGCCACCAGTAGCGAGAAGAGCATCCACGCAGGGCGTGGATCTACTGAACCAGCACGCGCATCCCGGACGATCCACGCCATGCGTGGATGAGGCGGGTCAGATCTTCAGGTAGATCTTCCGCCGGTCCAACCACCAGGCCACGCCCCACCACAGCGCGACGAACGCCACCGCCTGCAGCATCGACGCCAGTTCCAGCGCCTGTGGCATCGCATCGGCCAGCTGCTGCCAGATCCAGCCCCAGGCGCCGGTGGCCATCAGCACCACCGACATGACCGACGCACCCAGATAGGCAGTGATCGCATTGACCCCGAAGCGCCGCCCCAGCGCCGGCCAACCCTTGCGGTCGATCAGCACGTGGCCCAGCCACAGCGCCAGCGCGGCAAGGCCACCGGTCCACAGCACATAGCTGGGCGTCCACAGCTGTTTGTTCAACGGCAGCACGGTGGCCAGCAGCAACCCAAGCACAGCGGTTGCCACGCCCAGCCCGGCCAGGGCCGCCGAACGCCCGTTGCGCAGCAGGCCGCCGGCCAACAAGCCGAGCACGGTGCTGGCCAGGGCGCCCAGGGTACTCAGCAATCCTTCCGGGTCATGGCCAAGCCCGGTATCGGCGTGCCACTGGTAGATCCACGGGGCGAACAGCGTGGTATCCAGGCGGCTGGCCGGATTGGTCCACGGCGCCAGATCGCCGATGCCCAGCAGCAGCACGGTGTACCCCACCAGCAGCGTGATCAGCACGGCCGCCTGCACGCGCGGACGCGCATACACCGCCAGCACGCCCACCAGCGCCGCACATACCGCGATCCGCTGCAGCACGCCCCAGATGCGGAAGTGATGCGTCTGCAGCGCCCACCAGATCAACAGATGCAACAGCGCACCGGCCAGCAGGATGCGCAGCGCGCGCTCCAGCACGCCACGCGCCAACGCAGGGCGGACCGACGCGTCCAGCGCGCGCGGTGCCACGCTGAAGGCCATCGACACACCGACCAGGAACAGGAAGAACGGGAACACCAGATCGGTGGGCGTGCAGCCGTGCCATTCCGAATGACGCAGTGGTGCGAACACCGCGCTCCAGTCACCCGGATTGTTGACCAGCAGCATCGCCGCCACGGTGATGCCGCGCAGGGCATCGATCGAGCCCAGCCGGCGTGGCGGCGTAGCGTTCATCAGGCGGCCTCGTACTGTCCGGCGATCCAGGTGCCGCGCACCTGCAGAGCGTCATCCAGCAGCACCAGGTCGGCCTGGTAGCCCTCTGCGATGTGGCCGAGGCGGTCATCGACATTGAGGAACTGCGCCGGATAGGTCGAGGCCATGCGTGCGGCTTCGGCCAGCGGCTGGCCCAGCAGCTGCACGGTGTTGCGCACGGCGGTGGCCATGTCCAGCGCCGAACCTGCCAGTGCACCGGCGGCATTGCGCACCACGCCGTCGATGGCCGTGATGGTTTCGCCGTACAGCACGTAGCTCGGGTCATCGGCACCGACCGGCGGCATTGCATCGGTCACCAGCAGCAGGCGGCCACGCGGCTTGGCCGCCAGGGCCACGCGCAGGCTGGCCGGATGCACATGCACACCGTCGACGATGATGCCGATCCAGCTGTCGCGGTCTTCCAGCGCGGCGCCCACTGCGCCGGGTTCGCGGCCCTGCAATGGCGACATCGCGTTGTACAGATGGGTGAAGCCACGCACGCCGGCATCCAGGCCCGCACGGATCTCTTCGTAGGTGCCTGCGGTATGCCCAGCGGCGACGATCACGCCTCGCTCGACCAGCGCACGGATGGTCTCCAGCGGCACGCGTTCCGGCGCCAGCGTCAGCAGGGTCACGCCGTTGTCGAGCGACGCGGCCAGCGCGATCTCATCCTCGTCCGGCACGCGGAACTTGCTGGCATCGTGGGTGCCCTTGCGCGCAGGTGCGATGTAGGGGCCTTCCAGATGGATGCCAATCACGCCCGGCACGCCCTGTGCGATCGCTTCGCGCATCGCACCGATGGCTTCACGCATCACCTCCACGTCGTCGCTGATCAGCGTCGGCAGCATCGCGGTGGTGCCGAAACGGCGGTGCGCCTGCGCGATGGTGCGCAGCGACGCGACGTCCGGCGTGTTGTTGAACAGCGCACCGCCGCCGCCGTTGACCTGCACGTCGATGAAGCCGGGCAGCAACCAGCCTCCGCCCAGGTCCACCTGCTCGGCGGCCTGGCCGATCTGCGGTGCGGCATCGGGCAGCAGCGCACTGATGCGGCCGTCCTCGATCACCACCGCCAGATCGTCGCGGAATTCATCGCCTGCAAGGATGCGGGCGTTGCGCAGCACCGTGGCCATCAGACCGTCTCCGTAACCTTGTTCAGGTGCGGCGGCAGATCCGGGTTGAAGCCACGGCGCAGCGCCAGCGCGTTGATCGCGCGGTAGAAGCTCTGCACGGTCAGCAGCGGCGCGCACAACGGATGCGGCGCGGCCGCGACCGGCAGATTGCCGCCAGCACCGGCCAGCCATACCTGTGCACCGCGCGCAGTGAATTCATCGACCACTGCACGGGTACCGGCACCGGTCTCGTCCGGCTGCGCGAAGGCGAGCACCGGGAAGCCACGATCGACCAGCGCCATCGGGCCGTGCTTGACCTCGGCCGAACTGTAGGCCTCGGCATGCAGGCTGCAGGTTTCCTTGAACTTCAGCGCGGCTTCCTGCGCCGCGCCCAGGCCCAGGCCACGGCCGAGCACAAACAGGTTGGTGGCTTCGACCAGGCCGTCGGTCACCGCGCTCCAGTCGCACTGCCAGGCCGCACGCATCGCATCGGGCAACAGGTCCAGTGCGGCACGCAGGTTGCTGTCCTGCTTCCAGTACGCGGCCAGCTGCAGCAGCGCAGCCAGCGAAGCCAGGTAGCTCTTGGTGGCCGCCACGCTCTTCTCGGCACCGGCATGCAGCGGAATGACCGTGTCGGCCAGCTGCGCCAGCGGTGAATCCTCGACGTTGACCAGCGCGATCACGCGCGCACCGGCCGCCTTGGCGGCTTCCGCGTTGCGCAGCAGGTCCGGGCTCTTGCCCGACTGCGAGATGACGATGAACAACGCGCCACGCAGTTGCAGCGGTGCGGCATACACCGAGCCCACCGACGGCGACGCCGAGGCAACCACCAGGCCCAGCTGGGTCTCCAGCAGATATTTGCCGTAGGTGGCGGCATGGTCGGAGCTGCCACGCGCGCAGGTGACCACGAACGGCGGCGGCGCCGCGCGCAGGCTGGCGGCCAGGGTTTCCATGGTGGCGTGGTTGCGCGAGAACTGACGGGCGACCACGTCGGCTGCTTCAGCGGCCTCGGCGAACATCAGGGTGGAAGTGGGGTCTGACAGCGACATGGCAGGCTCAGGCAGGATCGGAAGGAAGGGGGCGTGCGCCGGCCGGGCGCATCGGTGCGGTCGAACCGCGCACCACCAGTTGTGGCACGAAGCCCTGGTTGTGCAGCGGCGCCGGCGCATCGTCGTAGGCGTCGCTGCGCAGCTGCGCGATCAGCAGGCGCGCAGCGTGGCGGGCGATGTCTTCGGTGGCCTGCTTGGCGGTGGTCAGTGGCGGCCACGACTGGCGCGAGAACGGGCTGTCCTCGAAACCGGCGATGGACAGGTCATAGGGCACGTTCATGCCGGCCGACTTGGCGGCCGCCAGCACGCCGGCGGCGATTTCATCGTTGGAGCCGAAGATGGCGGTGGGCGGCTCGCGCAGCGCCAGCAGGCGGCGCGCGCCGCGGAAACCGTCGTCGAAGGTGTAATCACCCTGCACCACCAGGTGCTTGTCCACGGTCATGCCGTAGTCCTTCAGCGCAGCCTCGTAACCGGCATAACGCTCGCCCGAGGAGCGGTGCGAGATACCACCCCAGAGGAAGCCGATGCGCTGGTGGCCCAGCTGGATCAGGTGCTCGGTGATTTCGTAGGCGGCCTCGCGGTCGTCGACGAACACGCAGGCGCCGTCGGCCGGGTCTTCGGTGGCGGCGATGATGCGCACCAGCTTGATGCCGCGCGCGGTCAGCGCCTGGATCAGGTCGCGGCGCTCGGACATCGGTGCGGTCAGCACCAGCCCGGCCAGGCGCGAACGCTGCACCCAGTCGGCCAGCTCATCGGCCAGCAGCGGCGAGCTGGAATCGCAGGGATGGATCTGCAGGCCAAACCCGGTCTCGCGGCAGGCAGCGAGCACGCCGTTCTGCACGCCGATGATGTGGTACGGGTTCGGGTTGTCGTAGACCAGCCCGATCACGAAGGTGGTGCCGCTGCGCAGGTTGCGCGCGGACGGGTCGGGCTCGTAGTCGAGCTCGGCGATGGCACGCAGCACCCGTGCACGGGTGGCCTGCATCACCGAGGGCTCGTTGTTGATCACCCGCGAGACCGTCTTCAGCGAGACCTTGGCCTTCTCCGCAACGTCCTTGATGGTCGCTCTGCGCATGGGTTTTCCCTGGGGTTGGCTGCCGTCCATCATCGCCGATCAGGCCTTGTCCTGCGGCAGGCCGGCGCGATGGCCGATCACCGAGTAGAACAGGATGTACAGGTAGCACGGCACCATCAGCAGCACGAACACCAGCTGGAAGTCGATGTGCTGCTTGAGCACGGCGAACAGCTGGGGAATGATCGCGCCGCCGGCGATGCCCATCACCAGCAGCGCCGAACCGGTTTCGGTGAAGCGGCCCAGGCCACGGATCGCCAGCGGGAAGATCGCCGGCCACATCATCGCGTTGGCAAAGCCCAGTGCGGCCACGAAGCCCACCGAGACGTAGCCGTGGGTGACCCAGGCGCCGAGGCAGAACACCACGCCCAGCACGGCGGAAATGGTCAGGTAGCGTGACTGCGAGACCACCTTCGGGATCAGCAGCAGGCCGACCACGTAGCCGATGAGCATGGCAAACAGGGTCAGCGAGGTGAACATCTTGGTCTGGTCCAGCGGCAGGTCGAAGCCGTGGCCATAGGTACCGATCGCATCGCCGGCCATCACCTCCACGCCCACGTACACGAACAGGCACAGCACGCCCAGCCACAGGTGCGGGAACTGGAAGATGCTGCGGCGCTCGGCGGCACCGGCGGTGGTGGGGGTAGCGTTGGCTTCGGCGGACTTGATTTCCGGCAGCGGCGAGAACAGCACGGCCACCGCCAGCAGCACCAGCAGACCGGCCATGGCCAGGTACGGCGCGTGGATCTTGGCAGCGAAATCGTTGAGCAGCTGCGCCTTGGTCGCTTCATCGGCAACGGCCACGCTGGCCGACAGGTCACCGATGCCGTGCAGCACCACAGTACCGATCAGCACCGGCGCCAGCATGCCGGCGATCTTGTTGCAGATGCCCATCAGCGCGATGCGCCGCGCCGCGGTCTCGATCGGGCCGAGGATGGAGATGTAGGGGTTGATCGCGGTCTGCAGCAAGGCCAGGCCGCTGCCGATCACGAACAGGCCGCCGAGCGCGCCCGGGTACCAGCGCTGGGTGGCGAATTCGCCGAACAGCGCGGCACCACCGGCCATCACCAGCAGGCTCAGGCTCAGGCCCTTCTTCATGCCGGTGCGGCGCAGGATCCACGACGACGGCAGGGCCAGGAAGAAGTAGGACAGGTAGAACACCATCAGCACCAGGAAGGCGCCGACCTCGCTGAGTTCGAAGGCGAGCTTGACGAAGGTGATCAGTGGCCCGTTGAGCCAGGTGAAGAAGCCGATCAGGAAGAACAGCACGCCGACGATGGCGATGGAGGTGGCCACGTTCGGGCGCGCGCTTGCAGCGGGGACGGCGGACATCAGGAGGGCTCCTGCGGCGACGGCCGCAGAACGCGGCGTCGGAGAGTGGCTGGGAACAACGTTGTCACATTCTTTCGATGGACAACGGCGGTTTGTCAACTTCCCTGCATCACCCCGTGAACCTCGTGCTGCACTGCGCAAGCCGATCCCGGCGCATCGTGCTGAATGCGCCGCAGCCCTTGAGCCCCGTGCAGCAAAGGTTCCCGCGTGAAACCCATGCTCACGCCATGTAAACGTTTACTGCATGTCGCATTCGTTGCGGCGCAGCAACGAAAGTGTCACGAACTCGTTGACATCGTTGTCAGCGGGGTTACAGACTCCGCCCCAATCGCCGCCCCCGATCCCGGGGCCGGCCCCACCTGCAGCAGGAGCCCGCGTGACCGCCAGCCACCCCGCCCCGGCCCATGTCCTGTCCCGAGTCGCGCCCTCGTTCCTGGCCGCCGACGTTGGTGGCACCCATGTGCGCGTGGCCCGGGTCCAGGCCAGTGGTGATACCGCCCACCCGGTGCAGGTGCTGGAATACCGCAAGTACCGCAATGCCGACCATCCCGGCCTCAGCGCGATCCTGTCCGACTTCCTCGGCGAAGGCCCGCGGCCCTCGCACTGCGTGGTCGCCAGCGCCGGCTATGCCCGCGAGGACGGCACGGTGATCACCGCCAACCTGCCGTGGCCGCTGTCGGCGCGCCAGGTGGAAGCCGACGTCGGCCTGCAGCGGGTCTACATCGTCAACGACTTTGAAGCGGTGGCCTACGCCGCTGCGCAGGTGGACGCCAGCGGCGTGCTGCACCTGTGCGGACCAGAGACCGCTGCGCGCGGCCCGACCCTGGTGGTCGGCCCGGGCACCGGCCTCGGCGCCGCGCTGTGGATTCCCACCGCACACGGCCCGGTGGTGCTGCCGACGGAAGCCGGCCAGCCGACCCTGGCCGCCAGCACCGAACTGGAAATGGCCATCGTCCGCCACATGCAGCGCGACCGCGCGCACGTGTCGATCGAGCATGCGATCTCCGGCCCGGGCCTGATGAACCTGTACCGCGCGGTATGTGCGCTGCAGGGGCAGGTACCGACGCTGGCCAGCCCGGATGCGGTCACTGCCGCCGCCATGGCCGATACCGATGCGCACGCACGCCAGGCGTTGGATGTGTTCTGCGGCCTGCTCGGCAGCACCATCGGCGACATGGCGCTGTTCTACGGCGCCCATGGTGGCGTCTACCTGGCCGGCGGCATCCTGCCGCAGATCCGCGAATACCTGCACGCCAGCACCTTCGTCGAACGCTACCTGCAGAAGGGGCCGATGGGCGAAGCACTGGCACGCATCCCGGTGAAGGTCGTCGAGCACGGCCAGCTGGGCGTGGTCGGCGCTGCCAGCTGGTACCTGCAGCAGTCGGCCGCCTGACACCGCAACAGGCTTCAACGCAATCGCAGCACGCAGTACGTGGCACGCCAACGCACGGGACTTCGCCGCCACCCCGCGCATGTCTTCGCAACCGTAATCGAACACCGCCGCCGGCATCCAATCGAGTGATGAGGAGAGACATCATGAACACCCGCAAGACCCTGCTTTCGGCCGCCATCGTCAGCTGCATCGCCTTCAGTGCGCATGCACAGCAGGCCGCCCAGACCGCCACCGACCTGGACACCGTGACGGTCACCGGTATCCGTGGTTCGATGGAAAAGTCGCTGGACACCAAGCGCGAAGCCAATGCGCGCGTGGAAGTGGTCACCGCCGAAGACGTCGGCAAGCTGCCGGCGCACAACGTCGCCGATACCCTGCAGCGCCTGCCGGGCGTCAACATCAGCTCGTCCAGCGCCGACGAAGGCGGCTTCGACGAAGCCGACCGTGTCAGCCTGCGCGGCACCAGCCCGAGCCTGACCCAGACCCTGATCAACGGCCATACCGTCGGCTCGGCCGACTGGTTCGTGCTCAGCCAGGGCAACAACGTCGGCCGCAGCGTCAGCTACTCGCTGCTGCCGTCGGAACTGGTCAGTTCGGTGGAAGTGAACAAGTCCTCGCAGGCCAAGCTGCAGGACGGCGGCACCACCGGTACCGTCAACATCATCACCCGCAAGCCGCTGGAATTTTCCAAGCAGTTCACCGCGGAAGGCTCGATCGGCATGGTGCGCTCGGACCAGGCCAAGTCGAACGACCCGCAGTATTCGGCACTGTTCAACTACAAGAACGACGAAGGCACCTTCGGCGTGATGGTGCAGGGCTTCAGCCAGAAGCGCGAGCTGCGCCGTGAAGCGCAGGAAATCCCGGGCGGCTTCTTCAAGATCGGCGCCGGTGATCCGGTGGCCAAGACCAACCCCGACCTGATCGGCGTCAATGTACCGGGCCTGCTGGGTTCGACCCTGTTCGAACAGACCCGTGAGCGCAAGGGCGGCCTGGTCTCGCTGCAGTTCAAGCCGAGCGACAGCCTCACCCTGGGCCTGAACGGTTTCAGTTCCGAACTGAAGGCGAACAACTACAACCGCAACTTCATGATGTTCGGCAACAGCTTCGCCAAGTCGCAGGCGCCGGATCCGGGCTATGTGATCAAGGATGGCGTGCTGACCAACGCCACCTACAAGGGCGTGCCGGGCACCGACTACGCGGTGTACGACATGATCTACCGCGAGTCGAAGGCCAAGTCGAGCTATGTCACCTTCGATGCCGACTGGCAGATCAACGACAACCTGACCGCCAAGTTCCAGGCCGGCAGCACCAAGGGCACCGGCGAAACGCCGCGCCAGTACATCGCCGAGGTCACCCTGGCCAACGGTGGCGGCGCCAGCTGGGCCACGCACGGCAATGGCTCGCCGATCGACTGGAATGTCGGCGGCGATATCTCGCCCAACGGCGTGACCAGCTTCGGCACCTGGGGCAACCAGCAGGTCACGGCTGAAGACAAGGAGAAGTGGGCCACGCTCGACTTCAACCAGTACTTCAATGATGGCGGCGTGCTGAGCTCGATCGACTTCGGCCTGCGTTTCGCCGACCACAAGCGCGAAGCGCTGTCGCCGGAAGGTGCAACCCCAGGTGACATCTGGAGCGCGCTGAAGAACGGTGCCACGGCCAACTATCCGAGTGGCTTTGCCGGTGACATCGGCGGCACCTTCCCGCGCAACCTCTGGTACTTCACCCCGGGTGCGCTGAAGGACGCGGTGACCAACAACTCCACCTGGCTGGCCGGCAATGATGGCCCGACCGGTCGCCATAACTACGGCGCCGAGTGGAAGGTGAAGGAAAAGAACTTCGCCGGCTACGTGCAGGCCAACTTCCGCGGCGACTGGTGGAGCGGCAACGTCGGCCTGCGCTACGTCAACATCAAGCAGGACATTGACACCTACAACGCCGTCAGCAAGGCCGCCGACGCCGATGTCAGCAGCCTGTTCGGCATGTGGGAGCGCCTGGCCTTCCAGAACAAGCGCAACCGTGTGCTGCCCAGCGCCAACATCAAGTTCGACCTGGACGACAAGCTGGTGCTGCGCGTCGCCGCTTCGCAGACGCAGACCCTGCCAGACTACTCGGCGCTGGGTGCCTCCTCGTACGGTTCGGACCTGAACCGGACCGGCGGCGGTGGCAACCCGAACCTCAAGCCGACCCTGTCGACCAACCTGGATGCCAACCTGGAGTGGTACTTCATGCCGCGCGGCATGCTGTCGGTGGGCGCCTATCACATGGACCTGAAGGACTACATCGCCTTCGACGTGGTCTCGCGCCAGCTCTACAGCGAACTGACCAACCAGCTTGAGACCTACCAGATCTCCACCCCGATCAATGCCGACGGCAAGGTGACCGGCGTGGAAGTGGCCTACGAGCAGCCGATCGGCGAGTACTTCGGCATCAATGCCAACTACACCTACGCCAATGGCACGACCTCGCACACCTGGTCGGATGGCTCGCACAACCTGCTGGGCACCTCGAAGAACACCTACAACGTGGGTGCCTACTTCGAGAACGAGCGCTTCGGCGCCCGGGTCAGCTACACCCGCCGTTCCTCGTTCCTGATCAGCCTGTCGGGCACCAACCCGTACTACCAGGATGACTTCGGCACGCTGTCGGCATCGCTGAGCTACAAGGCGACCGACTGGCTGAGCATCAGCCTGGATGGCCTGAACCTCAACAACCCGACCTACAAGTACTACCAGACCGCGGCCATCCCGACCTCGTTCTACAGCAACGGTCGCCAGTACTACCTCAACTTCCGCTTCAAGTACTGATCCAGCGGCGGCAACATCGCCGAGTCGTGCACGCACGCCGGGCCTGGGTCATTCCGGGCCCGGCGTTTTTCATGTATAGCGTTCATCGCACCGTTCCAAGGAGTCGTCTCGATGGTCAAGCCTTCCCGCGCCCGGATGCGCAGCGCAGTGCTGCTGGGCAGCCTGCTCGCCCTGCTGCCGGCGATGCCGGCACTCGCCGCCGATCCCACGCCCGCCGCAGAAGCACCCGGCCCGCAGCTGCGCGCCGGCAACCTGATGCTGATTCCCGCGCCGTCCAACGTGCAGCGTGGCCAGGGCAGCGGCATCACTGTCCGTGCCGATACCGTGCTGTACGCCGAAGGCGAAGCCGCGCAACGCGTCGCCACCCAGTTTGCCGACCTGCTGGCCCGCAGTGGTGGCCCGCGCCTGGCCCTGGCCCTGGCCAAGGGCAAGGCAGCAGGCAAGGCCGGCAGCATCCGTTTCCAGATCGTGCCCACCTTCCGCGACAGCGGTGAGGGCTACACGTTGGACAGCACCGCGCAGGGTGTGGTGATCCAGGCCGGCAACGAGACCGGCCTGTTCTATGGCGCAACCACCCTCGCCCAGCTCGCCACCGGCGGCAGCAACGGCGTGCTGCCGGTGGTGCAGATCCAGGACGCGCCGCGTTTCAGCTGGCGCGGCTTCATGCTCGACTCGGCGCGGCATTTCCAGAGCCTGGACGAGATCAAGCGCGTGCTCGACGCGATGGCCGCGCACAAGCTCAACACCTTCCACTGGCACCTGACCGACGACCAGGGCTGGCGCATGGAGATCAAGCGCTACCCGAAGCTGACCGAGGTGGGCAGCTGCCGCCTGCCAGCCGGTGACGGCGGCATCGATCCGGTCAGTGGCCAGCAACATCCGTACTGTGGCTTCTACACCCAGGAGCAGATCCGCGACGTGATCGCCTATGCAGCCAGGCTGCATATCCAGGTCATTCCGGAAATCGACGTGCCCGGTCACGCCACCGCCGCCATCGCTGCCTACCCGGAACTGGGCTCGATCAGCACCCCGCTGAAGCCGATCAGCGAGTGGGGCGTGTTCCCGAACCTGTTCAACGTGGAGGACAGCACGGTCACCTTCCTGGAGAACGTGCTGGAAGAAGTGATCGCACTGTTCCCGGCCAAGTACGTGCACGTGGGCGGCGACGAGGCGGTCAAGGACCAGTGGGAAGCCTCCAGGCAGGTGCAGCAGCGCATGCGTGCGCTGGGCATCAACAACGAGATGGCCATGCAGAGCCATGTCATCAAGCGCCTGGAGACGTTCCTGGAGCAACACGACCGGCGCCTGATCGGCTGGGACGAGATCCTCGAAGGGGGCTTGCCGCCGCAGGCCACGGTTATGTCGTGGCAGGGCACCGAAGGCGGCCTGGCCGCAGCCAGTGCCGGCCATGACGTGATCATGTCGCCGGTCGGTTACCTGTACCTGGACTACCTGCAGACCGCCTCGCCGAACGAGCCGCCGGGCCGTCCGGCCCAGGTCAACCTTGGCAAGCTGTACAACTTCGAGCCGGTGCCGGCCGAACTGGCTGCCGACAAGCGCGGGCACATCCTGGGCCTGCAGGCCAACATGTTCACCGAGCACACGCGCAGCTATGCACGCCTGCAGCACAACCTGTTCCCGCGACTGGCGGCGGTGGCCGAGACCGGCTGGAGCACGCCGGAACACCGCGATTTCCGCGACTTCCTCGCGCGCCTGCCGGCGCAGCTGCAGCGCTACCGCGCCTGGGGCCTGGCCTATGCGCAGACGCCGTTCGAAGTGGGCGTGGATTACACCGACAACCGCACCGCCAACACCGTGGCCGTGTCGCTGGCCAACCCGCTGGGCTATGAGGTGCGCTACAGCACCGATGGCCAGCCGGTCAGCGCACAGTCGCCGCTGTACCAGCAGCCGCTGACCGCGACGCTGCCCGCCACCGTGCAGGCCGCCGCGTTCTACCAGGGCCAGATGCTGGCCGCGAAGCCGACCGTCGCCGCGTTCACCGCGCAGTCGCTGCTCAGCCGCCGCAGCGATGAGTTGCTCAGCTGCGTGGGCAAGAAGGGCCTGGTGCTGCGCCTGGAAGACGATGGCCCGCGCGAAGGCACCCGCGCGGTGTTCAACGTCGACATCTTCCAGCCGTGCTGGCGTTGGCCGCAGGCGCAGCTGGACGGCGTCGGCAGCGTGGAAGTGCGTGCGGGCCGTATTCCGTACTACTTCCAGCTGGCCCATGACGAACCCAAGCGTCGCTTCGAGAAGGCCAGGCGTGCGCATGGCGAGATGCAGGTGCGCCGTGGCGACTGCAGCGGCAAGGTGCTGGCCGAAGTTGCGTTGCCGGCCCAGCCGGATGCCGATGGCTTCGTGACCCTGCGTGCAACGCTGCCGAAGGGTACCCAGGGTAACGGCGACCTGTGCATCAACTTCACCGGCGATACGCGCCCGGCGATGTGGGTGCTGGATGAGGTGACGCTGGGGAAATGAGGGCAGGTCTGTCCTGGTGGGTGCCGACCTTGGTCGGCACCCCGGGCAGTTCATCCACGCATGGCGTGGATCTACGGGACGGCTCCACGCGTGCCGTGGATCTACCGGTAGGTGCCAACCTTGGTTGGCACGCCTTTACCCCCGCCAGCGCAGCAGCAGGTCGCGCAGCGGGGTCAATACGGTAGCCATGCCGGCCAGCACACCGATCGTGTTGGCCAGCGCATCCATCGGATCGGCCGTGCGGTTGCTGGTCAGCGCGCCCTGCGCGAACTCGATGCCGATGCCCATCAGCACCAGTCCCACGCCCACCCACAGCAGCGGGCGGCCGCGCCGGAACAGCTGCACTGCGCTGCCGGCCAGGATGAAATAGGCCAGGAAGTGCTCACCCTTGTCGCTGTTTTCCGGCAACGGAATCGGCGGCGGCGGAATCAGGCACACCACGATCACCAGCAGTACCGCCAGCGCCCACAGCACGGTCCACAGCCGCGGCCTGCGCAGCGGCTTGATCAGCGGCCGAGCATCACTCACAGCCGCCAGCTCAGGTCACCCAGTTCGAAGGCCGGCTCGAAATCGACGCCACGCTGCAGGCCGATTGCCTGGAAGCGCTCGCCCATTTCGGTCGGCAGGGTCAGCTTCTTCACCTGGTCGCGCAGCTGGATGCGGCCGACTTCATCGGTGCGCTCCTCGGCCAGCAGCAATACCTGGTCCAGGCCGTTACCGAGCAGGAAGCTGGCCTGGCTGCAGTAGCCGGCCAGTTCGAAGCCACCGTGCAGGCCCGCTTCGGCCATCGCGGTGAAGTCCACCGAGGCGGTGATGTCCTGCAGGCCCGGCCAGCGATGCACGTCGTTGTGCACGTGGTGGCGGTAGAACGCACGCACGGTGCCATCGTCGCGGTCATGCTGGTAGAACTCGCCGCGGTTGTAGCCGTAGTCGACGAACAGCATCGCACCGCGCTGCAGGCCACCAGCCACCGCCTGCAGCCAGTACGGCAGCTGCGGCAGCACTTCGGAACGGTAGCCCTCGGCGAAGGGCTTCTCCAGATAGCGCTCGATGTGGCGCACCGCGCCGTTGAGCAGGATGTCGGCCGGCTGCGCGCCGCGGATGAAGCGGCCTTCGGCGTCCAGCTCGACGGTTTCCTCATAGACCTCGCCGTCGCGGATCAGGAAGCGCGGCGTCGGCAGCGCGTCGATCACCTCGTTGGCGAACACCACGCCCTCCCAGTCCTCTTCGAACGGGCGGTCGATCCAGTCCACGCGCGCGGCCAGCTCGGCCGGCAGGTTCTGCTGCAGGCGCTGCTGCTGGCGCTCGCGCAGGTCGGCGCTGGGTTCGAGGATGGCATAGCGCGAGGGCAGCGCGTCCAGCTCCGCCAGGCGCAGCAGCACCGCCTCGGCGAAGGCACCGGTACCGCCACCCAGCTCCAGCATCCGCGCCTGCGCACCCAGCTGGGCGAACACCGGCGCCAGGGCATTGGCCACGCTGCCGGCGAACAGGCTGCCGAGCTCGGGCGCGGTGGTGAAGTCGCCGCTGCCACCGAACTTGCTGGCACCGGCGCTGTAATAGCCCCAGCCCGGGGTATACAGGCACAGCTCCATGAAGCGGGAGAACGGCATTGCCCCGCCCTGCGCAAGGATCTCGGCGCGCAGGGCGGCGGCCAGCTGGTCGCTGTGGGCCAGGGCATCGGCTTCGGGCAGGGGGAAGGTGGGCTGCATGGCGTCTTCGAATGCGGTGACAATGGTGCACAGGATAGCCGAGCCTTGGAGGACCCTCGATGAGCGACACCCACCCCGTGGTCCTGATCACCGGCAGCGCGCGCCGGATCGGTGCGGCCATCGCCCGCCAGTTCCACGCCTGTGGCTGGTCGGTGGTGCTGCACGCCAACACCTCCAGCGCCGAACTGCAGCAGGCCGCGTTCGATTTCGACAACGTACGCCCGGGCAGCGTACTGGCCCTGCAGGCCGACCTGCGCGACGCCGACGCCCTGCCCGACCTGGTGGAACAGGCCGTCACCCACTTCGGCCGCCTGGACGCGCTGGTCAACAACGCCTCCAACTTCTTCCCCACGCCGCTCGGCCAGGTCACTGCCGAGGCGATGGACGAGCTGTATGCGGTCAACGCGCGCGCGCCACTGCTGCTGTCACAGGCAGCCGCGCCCTACCTGCGCCGCCAGCAGGGCTGCATCGTCAACCTGACCGACCTGCACGGCACCGATCCGATGCGTGACCACATCGCCTACACCATGACCAAGGCCGCGCTGGAGATGGCCACCCGTTCGCTGGCGCTGGAGCTGGCGCCGAAGGTGCGGGTCAATGCGGTGGCCCCCGGCGCGATCCTGTGGCCGGAACAGGGCAAGGATGATTTCGCCCGCGAGGCGCTGCTGGCGCGCACGCCGCTGGCACGGATCGGCACGGTCGAGGAGATCGCCGAGGCGGTGTACTGGCTGGTGGCCGAGGCCAGCTTCGTCACCGG